>NZ_CEXWTU010000220.1:0-8159 GCF_982758155.1 Marinagarivorans sp.
CAATTTTCGTTTTTCATCATGACTAAATCGCCAGAAAAATGAGCTTAAAATATGGTTGCGGGGTTATTTTTTGGGCATTCAAGCGCCGGGCCTTGCAGGACAGCAAAGTGGTAGACAATGCAGGAGCATATTTGTCGAGAGCGCTTGTATAGCACCCAGCCCCAGCATGGATGCGTGCGGGTAGATTTTGCAGGAGCACAAAATCGTAGATGGCTTGAGCGACCCAGAAAATGATCTATTTTCCGGCCTATTTGTGCATGGCTGAATAGTTGCTCATTATTTTTGCAAATGAAGTGATAAGGCTTCGAGTTTTTCGGGGTCCTCATCCACAAAACGCACAACTACCTTGATACCTCGGCTGGCGGGGTTGGGCTCGACAGCTAGAACACTATGAACATACCCATTTAGGGTGGCAATAAGGTTGCCTTCAGGGTCCGCCAAATCGACAACAGCTTGGTCAAATACCGTGGGGCATTTATCGGGACGTGCAAGAAAACCACCGATTGACTGCAGTGATGCCTCTCTCACGATGCAATCTTGTGGCTCGCAGCCTGCAAAGCGTAAAACGGCTTTCCCCTTAAAAGGCGGCGGCGCATTTGTATTGGATTTTTCTTTTGCTACAGGTTTAACTGCAGCTGCAGCCGGTGAAAATGCAGCCGGGACTTCGCTGGTATTTTTCGACAGCGTTTTAGGCGCCCCACCAGTCAAAACACCAAGAGAGCTAAAAGCTGAAGCTTTTTGATCTGGGTCTTGACCTGGCTTTAAGGGGATCTTTAATTTTTTGAGTTGCTTAGCGACTTTCCGAGTGAGTTCTTCGGGTGTGAATGGCTTGCAGATGTAATCGTTAACACCCGCTTTTACCGCCGCCATAACATGATCTCGGTCGCCGCGACTGGTAATCATAATAAAGGGAACGCTTGCGCTGGCAGGGTTTTCGCGAACCCAGTGCAGCAGCTCTTCGCCACTTAAACCCGGCATCTCCCAATCTGACAATATTAAGTCGGGTATTTTTTGCTTAATGAGGGTGCGGGCTTTGGCGCCATCTGGGGCCTCGTATAACTCGGCCCCATGTAGCATTTGCCGTAAAGTACGTTTAATCATATCGCGCACAAAGGTGGCGTCATCGGCCACTAGTATTTTTATGGGCATTATCGCCTACCTCACCGCAACGTGTTGTCCCTGAAACGGTTTAAGGAGCGTTATTGCTTACGCGTAAACACCCATTTATCACCCGAGGTCATAGCTTCATTAAAACCATAGCCATCAACATCAAACGCCTTAAGATCGTCAGGATTTGTTAGTGCATTCTTAATACTATAGGCGCTCATCAACCCTCGTGCTTTTTTCGCGTAGAAACTGATAATTTTATACTGGCCATTTTTATAATCTTTGAAGACAGGTTCAATCACCGTTGCGGCCAACTGCTTAACTTTAACAGCTTTGAAATACTCACCAGAAGCCAAGTTGATCACAGTGTCGCTTTTGAGCGCTTTCAGCTGAGCATTAAGCGCATCTGTAATAATCTCACCCCAAAATGCATATAAATCTTTACCGCGCTCATTGGCCAGCTTTGTGCCCATCTCCAGCCGGTAAGCCTGCATAAGGTCGAGCGGGCGCAACAAGCCATAAAGACCGGAAAGGATACGCAAATGCTTTTGGGCAAAAGCGAACTCTACCGCACTAAAATTGGCCGCATCTAAGCCTTGGTAAACATCGCCATTAAACGTTAAAGCCGCTGGCCGCGCATTTTTTACGGTAAAGGGTTGCGACCAAGCTTGGAAACGCTCGTAATTTAACCCACCCAACTTATCGGAGAGCTTCATCAATGCCGACACATCATGCGGGGCCAATGTTTGCAATTGTTGAATTAACACCTGCGCATGGTCGAGCAATGCTGGCTGTGTCGCCCGAACAGAAGGCAAAGTAGAGGTTTCGTCGAGATTTTTTGCTGGCGATATAACTAACAACATAAGGGCGCCCTACTGTGGTTTAAGGATATCTTGCCACCAATTTAGCGGTGTTTGACCGTCGTCTTGGCTATAGACATTGCTATACAACCATTGGCTACCATCGCGCATGCCTTCATTCAAAATAGCCTCGATCGCTTCGAAGCCGCAGCTAACATGAATGCTATAAACCAACATGCGAGGCGTTTCGATATCCATATCACCACCCAGCTTTTCGAGTTTAGGCGTTAGCAGCTCGGCAACAGGGCGAATATCCGCCTTACTGTACACACGAATGGATAAGTTGCCGCCGCGCTGAATCAACTCAAACTGGCCACTTTCTTTGTCGAGTTTAACAACATCTCCCGCCGCTAAGCCTTTAACAAACGCTGGTGAACGCACCAGCTGGCAAGCATCATCATCTCGCACATTAACTTGTAGCTTTTCCGCTACCGACTTACCATCGGGCCCAATACCCGCATACATTTCAATCACACTTAAAGAAGACATAACACACTCTATGGCAAAAACGCCGCATTATACGCAAAGCCGCGCGAGTACTGGCTCACCTTTTTTACAATTTGTAACAGACGCCCTTCATTTAGCGCGCTAGGCTTGCCGAATAGTAACTATTCAGGTGGGTTAGAAATAATGCCTACCTAAAAGGCGAATTGATTATTTTCTGGGTATTCAAGCGTCGGGAACGCTTGCATAGCGCCCAAGGATGGCCTGAGCGGCCCAGAAAATGATCAATTTGCCGGTCTATTCGAGCATGGCTGAATAGTTACGCCGGATATTAATAAAAAAATAGGATAAAACCCATGTTGATTCGCAACTCTCTAAGCTTACTGGCATTGAGTATCGGCACTGTACTCTCTGGATGTGACGGCACCACCATCGACCCTAACGCTAAACCCTGTGATAACCCAATGCCCGCTGCTTGTTACATGGTTAAAAATACCGCTAACGAATGGGTTTACGACACACTCAGCCAATGTGATGCCATCCCCAATGGCTCGGTTCAAAACTACAATGGCAGCTGCACGAATGAAGGCGCAGTTGTTGATATCTGCGACAGTCCAGAACCACCACCCGGCGCCCCAACCTGCTACGCAATTACCCCTAACGCCAGCGCATGCCCACTCGGTGACTGCGCGGTTGAATACCGCATTGCCGATTTTTGTGGCGTGCGCGGTGAAGATGCTGCAATCGTAGAAGCGATATACTGTGATGACTCGATATTACCGCCAATCCCCGCCTCCTTATGCAATTTGATGGACGGCCGAACTTACTACTCTGAAACCTTGGAAGAAGGTGGCGCCACACCAGAAGGCATCAGCAAAGTGCACTGGAGCATCAATTTTGACAATGGCGCGCTAAGCCTATTTCAGTCAGACTTTATCCTATCGGGCAGTTACGCTTGCCGAGACGATCAAGTCATTCTTACGATTGATAGCGGCGAACCCACCGAGCACATCCTGACACTTGAGGACGAACGAAAAAGCTTTGAGCTCAACCCGTTAGGCGGCAAGCTAATCACCTATACCTACAGCGATGCGTCTTATAACTCCACGCCCTGTGAGAATGTACGAGGCAGCCGCTACAGTACGCCACCTAGCATCACCACCAGCCCACTGGAAGGCCCAACCTTTTTGGATTTTGGCGATAGCCCGAATACAGTCATCTTTGGCTACGGCGATATTCGCGAATCTGGTCACTACGACTGCCAGCTTGGCGAGCTACACGTTCACACGCAAAACCGCATACAACCTTTGGTCATAGAAGTTAACCGACACGGCTTTGACGTCACCATCCTGGATGAGCATAGGCTTACCCTCCCTCGCGTGGACGACAACCCCGTGGTCTGCGATCAATACTACAATCCCGTTTGCGCATCGTTCAATACCGGCATTCAGTGTGTGACTACACCGTGCCCCACCGAAGAATACAAAACCTACGGCAACCGCTGCACCGCTGAAGCGGCGAAGTCACCGGTTTTGTTTGATGGCGAATGTGGCAAATTAGAAGGTCAGCCAATTGACGACCAACTGGTAGCTTGCCCTGCGATTTACATGCCCGTTTGCGCCAAGGATGCAACGAATACTGTTTGTATTACCTCGCCCTGTGAAAGCCATGAATACAAAACCTTTGGCAACGCCTGTAGCGCTGGCGCCGCGCTAGCGATGACAAGCTTTAACGCTAGCTGTGACACCTATGGCATTGAAGGTTTGGTGTCTTTCCAGCACGAGCCCATTCAGCTGGACATGCCAGAACCTGCAGCCGGTTTTAAAGCTCAATTCGCCAGCGCAGAAATCAATGGCGACATAATGACCGCGAGTGCCAGCTACTCGGGATGCAAAAAACATCCCGTACACTTTCATGCCTACACCACATGGCTTGAACCCGCTGACGGGTTAGTCGTGGCAACAGAAAGCTTTTTCACGAAAGATGTTAACGATGATTGCGAAGCGCTCTTTACGACGGAGCAAGATTTCGATCTTACGCCGATTAAAGCCGCTTATTTCACACAATTCCCCGACCGAAAAAGGGGCTTTGTTAACTTTCAAGGCGTTGGCACTTACAACTTTTAGATCTATTAAGGTGGTGCCCAGCACCACATTCCCCTACCATAGCGCCTCATTCTATTTACAGAGATTGGGGCGTTTTTATGACTGCCGCTTTGGCCATTACCGGCCTTCAAAAAACTTACAACAACGGCTTTACCGCACTCAAAGGTATCGACCTCTCCGTTGAACCCGGCGATTTTTTTGCCCTACTGGGCCCTAACGGGGCCGGTAAATCTACCACCATTGGCATTATTAGCTCGCTGGTTAAAAAAACCGACGGTCATGTTTCTATCTTTGGTTGCAACATAGACACCCATTTTAGTGAAGCCAAACAACACCTTGGTTTAGTCCCGCAAGAATTTAACTTTCACATGTTCGAAAAAGTATCCGACATTGTGATGAATCAAGCGGGTTATTACGGCATCCCAAAAGCCAAAGCCACAAGCCGGACAGAGGAATTACTTAAGCAGCTCGAGCTTTGGGATAAACGCGACACCCCTGCCCGCATGTTATCCGGCGGCATGAAAAGGCGCTTGATGATTGCCCGCGCACTGGTACACGAACCTAAGCTGCTGGTGCTAGACGAGCCCACCGCGGGTGTCGATATAGAACTACGCCGATCCATGTGGGCTTTTTTACAGAGAATCAACCAAGCGGGTACCACCATTATATTAACGACTCACTACTTGGAAGAAGCCGAGCACTTGTGCCGTAACATTGCCATTATTAACGGCGGTGAGATCGTTGAAAATACCAGTATGAAAGAATTGCTGAAACGGCTAGATAAAGAAGTTTTTATTCTTGATGCCGACGCGCTACCCGCCACCATTCCTGACTTAGCGGGTTACGACATCACTCGTACAGATGCACATACATTGGAAGTTGTTATTCAAAAAAAGCAAACACTGAATGCTGTATTCGAACATTTATCTTCGCACAAAATTGTAATTTCTAGCATGCGCAACAAAGCCAATCGCTTAGAAGAGCTTTTTGTAAACTTAGTCAATAAGGGGACAAAATGAACGCACAGCAAACCTGGATAGCCTTTTCCACACTCGTCCGTAAAGAAGTCAAGCGTTTCACCCGCATTTGGGTGCAAACGTTACTGCCCCCCGTCATTACCATGAGCCTTTACTTTATTATTTTTGGTAAATTAATTGGTGAGCGTATTGGTGAAATGAGCGGTACGCCTTACATTGCTTTTGTCGTACCTGGCCTAGTGATGATGGCAGTGATTAATAATAGTTACGCCAATGTGGTTTCTTCTTTTTTTAGCGCCAAGCTCAACCGCAGCATTGAAGAATTACAAGTTAGCCCAACCCCTAGCAGTGTAATTATTGCCGGCTATGTTGCCGGTGGCGCTTTACGCGGTTTAATTATCGGCCTGCTAGTCACTGCGCTGTCTTTTTTCTTTGCCGACATCCACATTCATAGTATTGCGATTACACTAAGCGTAATCATGCTGGCCGCTATTTTATTTGCCCTAGCCGGCTTTATTAACGCGACCTTTGCCAATAGTTTTGATGACATCAATATTATCCCTACGTTTGTATTAACGCCACTTACTTATCTTGGCGGCGTCTTTTATTCCATCGATATGCTGCCAGAATTTGGCCAAATCCTTTCTCAATTCAACCCTATTTTATACTTGGTTAATAGCTTTCGTTACGGCATGTTAGGCATTAGCGATATCAATATTGCAGCATCACTTACCGGCCTTATTTTTATGGTCATCATTTTATATTCGGTGTGTTGGTTCCTACTCGAAAAAAGCCAACGCCTAAGACAATAGGTACTAACAATGACAGATAACAACCGTTTCGGTCTTGAATTGGCCTTAGGCAAACAGCAGGCTTACCAAGATCAATACAACCCCACCCTACTACAACCGATTGCCCGCGATATTTGCAGGCAACATTTACCGACGCAGGCTTTTAAAGGCGTGGATATATGGACAGGGTATGAGTTGTCGTGGTTAGACCTAACAGGGAAACCACGCGTAGCCGTTGCTGAATTTACTTTTTCAGCCAACAGTAGCCATATCGTTGAATCTAAATCATTCAAATACTATTTGAATTCGTTTAATCAAACTCAAATAACTGATGAAGGCATCGCACAAAAGCTACAGCAGGATTTAACCCTAGCCTCTGGCGGAAAAGTGGATATTACCATTACCGCATTGGATGATTACCAGCATCCAGCAACACAACTTACGCGCTTTACTTGTGTCGATAATTTAGCACTAGCATCCCCCTGCTACACGCCATCACAACATTTATTAACGGCAACACCCAGTGATGAAACACAGCGTTTAAACAGCCATTTACTCAAAAGTAATTGCCCTGTAACAGGCCAGCCGGATTGGGCCAGCGTATGGATTGAAATCGAAGGGGCAAAACTGCAAGAAGAGAGTTTTTTAGCTTATATTGTGAGCTACCGAGGACATCAAGACTTTCACGAAAATTGCGTAGAACAAATGTACTGTGACATTTGGCAAACTTTAAAGCCTTCAGCACTTTGGGTATATGCACGCTATACGCGTCGCGGAGGGCTAGATATTAATCCTTTCAGGTGCAGCCACCAGCAAACGCCACCGAACTTAAAAGCCGCGCGGCAATAGCCGCGCCGTTCAATTTAAACAACTAAGGGGCGTGCATGAAATAACTTCCCGTTTTTGAATTCCTGGGGGCACGCTTGCCTTCGTTAAAAATATTTGCAATAGCCGGCTATTACGCCATATTTTCGCCTCGTCAAGCAAGCACCCACAAACCCAAATTCCAGCAACTTATTCCGTGCACACCCCTAAGAATAAATACTGAAGGATTAATGGTGGTGACCGCCCAAACCATGCGCATGGCCATGAGTTAACTCTTCAGGTGTTGCTGCTCTTACGTCCCGAATAACAACATCAAACGTAAGCGTCTTGCCTGCAAAGGGGTGATTCATGTCCAGCTGCACCATGAACTTACCCGCTTTAACAATACGAGCATCTCGTGCGCCACCCTCGGTATTGACCTTAACCAACATGCCGGGCAATAAACGCTTATATTTCCCTGCCAAGTGCTTCACAGGTACTTTCTGCAAAGCGTTGGGCTGAACGACGCCGTAAGCTTGCTCTGGAGATAGGGTCACCGTTACCGCCGCACCTTCTTCATGCCCCTCCAACGCTTCCTCTAAACCCGCTAAAATATTTTTATGACCATGTAAATAAGCCATTGGAATACCGTCATCACTTTGCTCCAACAAAGTACCGCCATCTTCACTGAGTTTATAGCTAATCGTGGCTACAGCATCTTGTGCAATTTTCATCAGAAATCCTACAATCGTTAAAAATCAGGGAGTATAACGATTGTTTATGGTCCGTGCGAATACTCACGAGTATGGCTTTTGTATCCAGGCGGGGCGAAGCTACCTTTAATCCATCGCCGAAAAACTCTAGCCAAAAGCTACAACACATCGCCTCGATTCTGCGAAGGCAAGCCAAATTCACTCAAGTTCAAACCAGCAATATTGCCAATCTCCCTAAACAAATCCGCATTCGTGCGACTACTATCCACAGCAAACCGTCGCAGCTGCGGTTGTAAAGCGCCATTAATATCTTCGCGTCGCAGCGCTTGAGCGTCAACCTTACTTAAATAGGCTGGCT
>NZ_CEXWTU010000221.1:0-7976 GCF_982758155.1 Marinagarivorans sp.
ATACTTTTTCATATGCCGATGACTGTGAGCTTCCCAAAAGCGCCACGGACCGAAGTGTATTACCTGATTGTCTGTTTTGAACTTCACGCTGGATCGACCACCCACTTAAATAAGCCTGTACAATGCCCCCTCAGATTGAGGAGCTCCCATGGATAAAGACAGCATTACGCACTTTGGCTTTGAAAATGTCAAAGCCGGTGAAAAAGCCGAACGTGTAGCCGGTGTATTCCACTCCGTCGCCGCCAAGTACGACATCATGAATGATTTGATGTCCGGTGGTGTTCATCGCTTGTGGAAACGCTTCACCATTGAAGCAGCAGCGCCTCGCACAGGCCAGCACATACTGGACATTGCTGGCGGTACTGGTGATCTCACCAAGCAGTTTTCCCAACGCGTGGGTCCCACGGGCCATGTCGTACTTGCCGACATTAACAGCTCAATGCTCAATGTGGGCCGCGACAAACTGCTCAATAGCGGTATCGCCCACAACATTACCTATACCCAGGCCGATGCCCAGTACCTTCCCTTTGACGACAACAGTTTTGATTGCATTACCATCGCTTTTGGTCTGCGCAACGTAACAGATAAAGATATTGCCCTAAAGTCCATGTTAAGGGTATTAAAACCCGGCGGTAGATTACTGGTGCTTGAATTTTCAAAGCCACAATCGAAAGCGCTTGAAACACTGTACGATCAATACTCTTTTAAACTCTTACCTTTTATGGGTAAAGTTATTGCCAATGATGCTGAAAGCTATCGCTATTTAGCCGAAAGCATTCGCAAGCATCCAGACCAAGAAACGTTAAAAGAAATGATGACTAACGCGGGCTTTATCAACACTCAATTCACCAATATGACTGGTGGAGTCGTCGCACTGCATAAAGGCTTTAAAGCATAGATGAATAGGCACCCCACAACGGCAACCGCTGCGTGCCGAGCGCTAGAACTCGCCATCAATAAAGCCTTGGCCCACGACCCCGCGACGCACAAGCGTCTAGCGGAACAAGCCGGGCGATGCGTCTGTTTAATCCTTAGCGAACCTAGCATTACCTTATCCGTTCACTTTAGGGAAACCCATATTACTGTAAGCCCTATTGCTGAAGAAAATGCAGACTGCACCCTTAGCGGAAAAAGCAGCGGATTAATCCAATTGATGAGTGGCCCCAAAACATCACTCGCAGGCAGCGAGCTTACCTTAAATGGCCAAACCGGCTTTTTAATGGAGCTGCTCGATATCACCAAACATATCGATATTGATTGGGAAGCTATTATTTGCCAATACCTGGGTGATATGGGTGGCCACATGGCTGCCCAGGCCATTCGCTACAAAGGGGCGTATTTAAAGCGCCTTAATCAACGCGCCCCCCATTTTCTCAACACGCTTTTAACGGAAGAGTTACAGGCAGTACCCGCCACCTCAGAGCTCAATGCTTTCAACAATCATGTTGATGACTTACGCGATGATGTAGAACGCTTACAGGCTCGTATGGAGCTTATAAAACACGCTTTAACACAGTAAAAACTCATGAAAAAAATCCAATCTTTTTGGCGTTTCATAAAGATAGCGCGCGTTATTGGCTACTACCGCCTCGATGAGCTACTCCCCGCGAACATGCAACATGCGCAGCTTAAGCTTGCATTACTCCCCTTTAAAATTGGGAAAAAAAGTACGTTACCACCAGGAGAACGATTGCGCTTAACCTGCGAAGAACTCGGCCCTATTTTTATCAAATTTGGTCAGCTACTGTCTACCCGCCCCGATATTATTCCCGCCGAATTAATCGAAGAGCTGAATAAACTGCAAGACCGTGTAACACCTTTTGATGGCGAGGAATTTTGCGCCTTAGTCAGTAAAGCGCTAGGGCAACCACTGGAAGCCATTTTTAGTGATTTCACACGCACACCTTTAGCTTCAGCCTCTATCGCTCAAGTACACACTGCAACACTGAAAAATGGCGACAAAGTCGTCGTTAAAGCCGTACGCCCCAACATCGAAAAAACCATTTCCAAAGATGTTGCATTAATGCGCCTGCTGGCCCAATTTTTGGAACACGTCAGTGATCACGGTCGCCGCTTACGCCCTATTGAAGTGGTAGAAGAATATCAACAAACAATTTTTGATGAACTGGATTTAATGCGTGAGACAGCCAATGCCTCGCAATTAAAGCGCAACTTCGATCAATCGCCACTACTCTATGTGCCCAACGTGTACTGGGAGCACTGCCGCCGCAATGTGATGGTTATGGAGCGCATCTACGGCACGCAAGTCACCGATGTAGAAACCTTTAAAAAACATGATGTTAATTTAAAAGTGTTAGCGGAGCGCGGCGTAGAGATTTTTTTCACGCAAGTCTTCGACGACAATTTCTTTCACGCCGATATGCACCCAGGCAATGTCTATGTCGATTTATCCAATCCGGCATCGCCAAGCTACATTGCTTTAGATATGGCCATTATGGGCTCACTCGGGCGTGAAGATCAGTATTACCTTGCTCGCAACTTATTGGCCATGTTCCGCCGCGATTATCGTCAAGTGGCCGAACTGCATGTTCTTTCTGGCTGGGTACCGAAAACCACTTCGGTCGGCGCGTTTGAATCGGCCATTCGCGCTGTGTGCGAACCCATATTCGAAAAACCGTTAAAAGAAATTTCTTTTGGTGAAGCCTTAATTTCGCTATTTCAAACGGCACAACGTTTTGAAATGCCAGTGCAGCCGCAGTTAGTACTTCTTCAAAAAACACTGCTGAACATCGAAGGTTTAGGCCGCCAACTCTACCCCGACTTAGACCTATGGGAAACCGCACACCCGTATTTAGAGCGCTGGTTGAAAAAACGCTTCGCACCCAAAGCGCTATGGAAAGAATTAAAACGGCAAGCACCCGAGTGGATGGAGAAGTTCCCAGAGGTTCCTCACTTACTGCTCGAAACGACTCAAAACATGAATAAACTTGCGCAATTAGCACCGGATTTACAGCAAGCTGCCCACAACACAAAACAGAAAAAAAGCTATACGGCAGACCGTGTTTTCATCAGCACGCTAATCATCGGTAGCTTAGGTGCCGGGGTTTATTTGGGCTGGCAACAGTTCAGTCAACTACCATCACTCGCCGTAGTGTGTATTATGGGCGCAATCCTATTTTGGCAAATGCTAAAATAAAAAGTGCTATTCTATAACACCGCTAAATCCTCAAAAAATACCGCAAGCGATTTTTTGAGGCGCAGGTTCACAAAGAATACTGCAATACTAAATCGACACGAACATTACGGCTTTGCTTTAAATCTGTACGGTCGCTTGCCGCTAACAAAGAAAAATAGGGGGTCCAAAACTCTAGGGACTTTGCGCGGCTCTTAAAATCAAAACCACTCGTCACCTCAAACCAAGACCAAGGTTTATACCCGCAATATAAGCGACGAAAGCCAACCTCATCAAACCGCTCATACTCTGCTGTTACTGTTAGATCGTGACCTACATCATAAGCCACACTTAAGTATTGATGAACCGGCAAGGCCTGTATTGTTTCTGTAAAACCCTCGCGTGCAGATAGCGTGGGCACTTTATAGGCTCGCCCTTCATCATCCACCCTGTTTCTATCGCTAACCATTTCGGCCCGCGTATAGGGGGCATGCTTCCAATTAATACGACCAACAACATCATAGACAGCGACATCAACAAGAACTCTTTGTGTAACCTGCCAACTTGCCGAGAAATCAAAGCTGTAACCATAGCCTGACGCAGGGTCTGTCAATGTACGATCAAAAACGACATCTTCTGTATAATAATAATTTAAATTCAAATCCCCAACGAGCCTAGTATTACCCTGCCAGATATTACCCTCAATCGCCCCGTATAAGACATCGTCAGCTTCAAAATAGTTAACAGCCAAATACAATTTTAATGCGGGGCTCGGCTCCCAACGATAACCAAACCTTACACCTTCCATCTCAACCTTACTAACATCAAGATCAACATTAAAAATTTCATCTTGAATAAAATCGATATCATTGGCATCGTTATAAAAAATATCAAAGGTCTCGCTATTAAAATTAAAGAAATAATCAAAACGCTGAACTTTAGCAACCTCCCAACCTTTATACCTAAAGCCAACAGCGTATTCATTAAAGGTTAATGCGTGACTGCCCTCTCTAGGCTCTCCGCCAGAAAAATCATTATCAAAAGCGTCAATCGGCATATTTTCACTGTAAGTGATACTTTTAGCGGTTGCAAAAACACCAACATCATCAAGCCAAGCTTGCGCTTGCGGAGAGACAGGTAGAACCACCAAAAAAGTACAGCAACATGCAACACGAACAAGCTTCGCATGCACAAAATTCACTACCCTATATTTATTTGAAACCACACTATAATCCTTCAGTTTTAAATTGCCGCAACACTCTTTCTAGTCGTCCAAAATTAACAGCCATCAATTAGAAACTTTCTAAATACCTTCCTATTAAAGATAGCTAAAAGAAGCTCTAATCACCGACTTTCTATAGTTTTAAGACACAAAAAAAGCTGCCGAAGCAGCTTTATCATAAAATTAATATCTTTTTGTAAAAATATTAATTAGTCATCAAAAATATCCAGCGTTTCTGAGCGGAAGAATGTTTCTCCACTTTCATCAGTTTCTTCTATTGTGTAGCTCACTAAGGGACCATTAATATTAGCCACTTTAGTACTGCCTACAAAAATAGTCCCCTCTATACCATCATCAGTATCCGTAACATCAATTCTAACGCCATCCTGATTTCGTAGAGAAGCCGATTGATTCACCGCATCATCATAAATCGCAGTATCCAGCGTTAAGTGAATAGCGTCATACCATAAGTTAAGAGACACAGCCGCTTTATCATCGCCGGTGCGAGTCATAACATACACAGCCTTCAATGCATCGTCGACACCAGCCATATCAGCATCCAATGCCAAACTCATATTCACAGCGGCAAAATTATTTTCTTCTGGCTCGCTATCTTGTCGGCTATCGCTATCAAAATCCCCTAACCAATTTTGGCTCAAGTCTAAGCCAGTACCGTTACCTTCAATAGTAAAGACAACATTTGCGGTGTCTCCAGAGCTATTCATCACTGCGCCACTCAAAGCCAACGACAACATTGAGATTTCTTCCGTAGCAGACCCCATCTCTTCGCCACTCGAAGAAAGCGTTACAACTTCTGTAGCACTAAAGGTTTCTAAGGCCGCACTTAGGGAACCATCAAAGCTCACAGCATCAGTAACACCTTTCTGCTCTAGCATAGCCATGAGGTTTAGCTCTAAATCAGCAGCCGTGACAACGGCTGAGTCCGTCATAACGCCTTCAACTTCCTCCATGGTTTGAACGATTCGACCTACACCCAAGGAGGCCATCGAGCCTTCTTTAACAGTCAGTTTCACACCGGCATTTTCTGCCGTACCAGAGATCCCCACCGAACCCATTGCTGTGTGTGTTTCCATGCCGCCATCAGCCATTGTTTCGCTGGTATCTACGTTCTCCATAGCGGTCATATACACAGCGACATCTACCATCATGCCGTCATACTCGACAGGTACAGAAGCCGGCGTCGCAACACCTTCAACCATCATACCCACCATTAGCTTGACATAATCCACCTCAGCAGCCTCATCACCAGCCGGTATAGTCATAACTTCAGAGACACTTACAACAACACCATTATCAGACTGCCACTGAGTTAATGCATGATTATCGTAATAAGCATCGTAAGCTTCAGCAAAGGCCTCAACAACCTTGGCGGTTGCCTCTAATACTTGCTCTGCAGCATCACTGCTAACAATTTCTGCCGCCTCAAGTTGCGCTTCAAATGCATCCGATTGCGCACCAATGGTGATACCCTCGCTCAGTATCGTCATCTCTATATTACCCGACAAATCACCTAGCACCGCAACCAATGCACGCGCCTTCGCTAGTGGCTCATCATTATTGGTTTCGCTAGGCGTACCCTGGCTACCCGTATCCGTGGGCGGCTGTAACTCGGCAAGCATTTGGCTAGAATCAATAAAAGTTTCTAGATCGCCTAAGTTAGTCAGCCCAGTAGTATCTGTCTCTCGAATAGCATCAATAACATTACCTGCCTGCGCTAAGATCTCCGCAAGGCTTGTAACATTTGCGCTAACCGCATTATCAGTAAGCCCTCGATCTACATCGGCAAACTGCGCTGCAAAGCTTGTTACTGCAGCCGCAATACTTAACGAGTTATTGTCATTAATTAACGCCTCAACAATCGCAGCACTGAACAAGTTATAATTTAGAACATTATTATCATTAACCGCTGCGACAGCCGTAGGGTTGGTCAAATCAACAATCGGTAAAGTGGTTATATCCCCCTGAATACCAAAGCGGTTAGCAACGGTCGAGTTTGCATTGGAGACCGCCGTAATCACATCATCAAGTGTGGTGCCACCACCATTACCCAAGGTTGCCAGCGCTACATCCGTAGCCGTATCCGTTAAAACACTTAGGTTAACCTGCGACGTAAGGCCTGTTACCGGCGGCACTACCGCATCCAAGTTGAAAGTGGCATCATCTATCGCGACCCTCCCGCCAAAGGCAACATCCCCCCCACAACCACCGGCAAGGTCACACACCATACTGGTCGAGCCATCACTCGCAGATGTAACACGTACAACAAATGGGCTGCCCGTATAATCATCAATGCCCACACTATAGGAACCGTCATCTCCTGTGACGCCGCTAGCTACAGAGTTATCGCTTAACACACCATCGATAATCGGGAGGATGTTCACAACGCCACCTAAAATAATCCCCTTACCTGCAGAACCATTAATAGTGGTCACAACTGGATCAGGGGTAACCGGCGGGTCAATCACTACGGGATTAGGATCGTCGTCATCACTACAACTACAACCCTGAGTTAAAGAAACAGCCGTCATGGCTGAAAGAATTAAGGCGCGTGCATATGTATTCACTATCAGTCTCCAGTTCTTCAAGTGAAGCAGCGACCCTAAATCAGAACATCAAGTCGCTACATCGAGGCATAAAAAGGCAAAAGTTAAATCCCATACTTGGGTATGAGGCTTACTCAAAAAACTATAGAAGTGATTCTGAGACACGCCAGTAATTGGCGCCGAAAGCATGATTTTTTTGAAATAAAAGTGGGAGTAGATGGCCATTGGATTGACGTCAACAAGCCTTTCAGTCGCATTGTGCATAAGCGCTGCCCCAAGCCTTTCTTTTAGGTCTTGTAACCACTAACACAAGCGCCGGTTCACAACACACATTAAAAGTCCCCTTGAGTAACGCCAAGTGATCGAACAATAGTCTTGACAGATAGACACAAACGGGGATAATACCGCGTCCTTATTTAGGTCACATTCGTAAAGCCAACCACATATCTGATGGGAATTTCCACAAGCATCAGAGCGAGTTCGGTCAAATACTGTTTTTATCGGTATAGCGTGTGATCACTAAGTTTTTTCTTTGAATTTATTTGATTTGTAGGAGCACTACGGTGGCCAATTCACCTCAAGCACGCAAGCGCGCTCGTCAAAACGACAAAGCACGTGTACACAACGCCAGCCTACGTTCAATGGCTCGCACTTATATTAAAAAAGTAATCGCTGCTATTGATGCAGGTGATGCACAAGCTGCGCAAGCAGCACTCAGTGCAGCAGTGCCAGTTATTGACCGCATTGCGGACAAAGGCATCATTCACAAAAACAAAGCTGCACGCCACAAGAGCCGCTTGAACGCTAAAGTTAAGGCTTTAGCCGCTGCTTAACCAGTAGCTTCGTATTTGCTATTAAAACCGAGCTACCGCTCGGTTTTTTTTCGCCCAGCGAAAAGTAACCAAACTCGCTCGCATCGCCCGACAGTGCAAACATCACGTTAAGGGACGAGGAAACAATATTTCATCCACTAATGCTTGATCCCAACATCCTTACCTTCGCTGCCCAAAGCGTTACATGCCTCGGTAACTGCTCCACGACATTATGCTCCTGCAAT
>NZ_CEXWTU010000222.1:0-7938 GCF_982758155.1 Marinagarivorans sp.
AACACCCTGCCACCGTCAGTGACTTAACCTTCGAAGTGTTATCAGTGATAACACCCTGCCACCGTCAGTGACTTAATCTTCGAAGTGTTATCAGTGATAACACCCTGCCACCGGCAGTGACTTAATCTTCGAAGTGTTATCAGTGATAACACCCACAATCGCTTGGTGCTCCAAGATCGCCTAATTATGTAATTGCTTCCAGCGCTCAAATTCAGTGCCGTAGTTCTCGATCTCTTGTTTTTTCGCTCGAATTTCATGAGTGTCACAAATCATGGGAGGCGTCTTGTCGTGCAGTGACCTGATCAATTCACCGCAAAACGAGTCAGGAATAAACTCACCTTTTTTAATTCGAGTGCATAGCGTCCTGATGTAACCAATGGGATTACTGACATCCTCATGGTGCCAGCCGTGGACATAGGCGGCCTTCCTTGCCATGTATTGCAGCAAAATGTCTCGACGTTCGAGAGGTTCAAGCCCACCTATGGCGCGCGCGATCACCGGCATTTGAGGCTGTATTCCGAAAAATCCTATGCTCGAATAGCGCGACAAAACGGGGTCGGATATTTCAGGAAAAAAGTAATCTAGCTGCGCTTGGAAACCTCCAGAGTCGTAAGCGTTATCTGGGTCAATACTCTGGTATTTCCGTACAGCACTGCGTTGAGCATGCGATGGTTCAGGCAGTGCTTCAATTTTGCTTGATTGGAATTCAAATTCGCGGCTCTCCAGTGGAGAGATGGGCTCTACGCCAGTCTCAAGCTGCTCAATTTCAACATCGCTTAACATCCAGCCCGGTTTATTCTCGGGCTTAGGGTCACCACGTTCGGTATAGCGCGGTAGCTGATCACTGGTGTAATCCTGCTTGTCGGGCAAGTTTTCGATCCAGTCGTTCACGTCTGCCGCTGTTGCTTCTGATATCGCGCGCGCATGTGTACGCGTTTTTATTACTTTGTTATTTATACTACTCCTCCAAGAACCACTACAAAAAACACCCTTGGAAGCCAGAGCAAAATTTTTGCTCTGGTTACTTTTGGTTAAATTTTGATCCGGAGCAAAATTCTTTCTCTGGTTAAATTCCACTGTTTTGAGGTTATCTGTCTGAATTTCGAACGATTCGGATAAAAAGCCATCCAGAGCAAAATTTTTGCTCTGGATGGATGGCTCTGCGCGGGTGCTCTCATCTAAACCATAGAAATCCATGGCGTGTTCGATACGCTCACCAATATGCTCAGCCTTCGTTTTGGGTGGTTGCTGTGTTTCAGTTCTGTCGACTTCGCGCAGGACTAATCCAGCTTCTTTTCGAAGCCGTGATGATTTGTTACCAGACTTGGCCAACGCAGAACAAAATTCCAAATAGGTAGGATCGAGAGTCAATGTGTCTTCTATACTTAGGGGTTCCTCATGGAGCAAGTAAACCTCCCCTAGGAACTTTCCTTTGTGCCGTACTACACTGCAGAAGGTCATAAAACGACAAAGGCGCAGCATCTGCCGCGCCGTGGTTATCGTCGGAGCTGAACAATTCACCATTAACGCCAGCTCGTCGCGAGTTGGTGCTGTGCCTGGTTGTTGCGGGCTACTGATCGTTAACCGAAGGACTTGCCAACACAGCTTGTCGACTGGTGATAGATTGTTGTTAACGATCAAGTTGCGCGGTATCGAATCATGCCAGTTACCAGTGAACAGCACAGCGAAGTCATCCTTCGCTGCACCGGTCTCTTTCGCAAACACGAGCTCTTGTTCGACTCGTTTGATTTGCCGTCGCAATAGATCGATGGGAGGTACGTTCGACATATCTAACGATCCGAATGCTGATTCAGTGCAACCCAAGCACTGTCGATTCTGATTTGAGTCCGTTCATGTAGCTCCACCAATTTGGAGAGAGGGTCGAGAATATCCTTGAGCTTTTCCCACTCGCGAATGACTAGAAACTCATCCTCCTCATTAAGCTGCTCGATACGTCCTTTAGTATGCTCTTGAAGCCCAAGGCGCTTACGGCGTTCGTCATACTCCCGCCTAGAGGTTCCCTTGAGCGTTTCCAGTTGTGATTGGCGAATCCCGCCTTTGATCGCCTTGGATACCAGCGCGTCCTCCGCAGTTTTACCCGCTGCGTAGTTAATAAACAGCTCTATGTTCCTACGGTCAATGCTCACCCGGGCGATCGGTGCTCGAAATTCACCGGTACATGTGATTTCTTGCAGCGTGAGTTGCTTAAGTTTCATGGCGAGGGCTTCAGTGAGATCATCCAAACCTAGCTCACTGAGTGTGCTCACATCATCTGATCGCAATGCTTCTGCCGCAACGATCAAAGCCTGCTGATTAATACTCGAAAATACATTGTGCATAGTTGTCTCCTCAGGATTTTTAGTGACCGCTTAAAGCAGGCCTGCGTGATCGTTGATGATCAGCGCTGCGTATTCGATTATTGTCTCGGTCCATCGCTCTGCTGCTTCCGAAAATTGGTTTACTTCCTCAAGTGTCATATCGTTAACATTCGCGCTTTGCTTTCCTGTACGCCTGAGAGCTTGCCCATACTGCACAGTGGCTCGCGCATTCATTAATACGCTTTGAGCCTCGTCATATTTCGGAATAAACTCTTCAATACCTTCGTGAAGCAAACACTCTCCGATGTTTTCGTCCACTAGAGAACTAATCACTCCGAAGTACTCGAGCGCTAGATCAAAAGGCAGTACGTAATAAAGCTTTTCAGGCGTGATTCGATGATAGTGTTTGGTGTTAAACCGAAAGCACATCACGGGATCGCCGGTTTCTTCAACAACGTCGTCGTCAAATTCAAAGACACGAAAAACGGCACGCAACCCCTCGATAACCTTCACCCGTTGAACCGCTAAGGCTTCTTCTATGCCACCTTGGGAGTAATCGAGTGTTGACGGGTATGTGATAGGTTTCTGTTGAAGATGAGTTTCCGTTACGATCGTAGGTGTAGGCGGCGTCGCCTGCTTTGCTGCGAATTCATTCTGATGCTCAGCCTGCGCGTCAAATCCGCCATCTATTTGCGGTTCTTCCGCATAGGGTTTGCCGGTGGGGGTATTGTTGCTCTCAGGTGATATAGTTTCGCTGTAAGAAACCGGTGTTGGCGCTTCAGGCTTACGTGGTTGTGCTGGAGCCGGTGCCCCCTGGTCAAATGTCTGCTGAACAAACGCTTCTTTAGCCTCTAGAGAACTACCTGATTCGAGCCCCTGCACTTCCGCACGCACTGATGAAAGTGGAATACCCAGCCTCTCAGCCATGGCTTCCTCGACGCGGTTACGCGCTAAGTCTGGGGAAAAAGCTCCATCTTCATCGAGTTCGACAAAAACTAACTGCCAAACTTCATCAAAGTAGCCTTCCTCTGGTTTGGCAACGGCGTCCCAATACTGTCTGCAAATATTAAGTAGTCGCTTTGTACTGTTTATCGCAGGGCGCCCCATTCCCGAATCGAGGGTACTGGGTAGCCACGGGAGTAGGCTTTCAAATGCATAGATCATGGCGGTTAGATTAGGAGGTTGAAGCGACCAACCGAGTTTTGTGATCGCATCAGCCAAAGCTCGCACACCTAATGGCTCACCAGTTTCACGTTCTAGATCGGCCTTTAACCTCATAGCTGCACGAGCACGATCAATAAATGTCATCTTGCCGCGCATTTCGTTTTCGATAATGTGTGCGAGCAATACGTCACGCTCGGACACCCAAGGATGGAACATGCAATCGATTGTGAAGTAGCGAGGGTCTTGGGTTTCCTCCCATAACTCTTTCAATGCCAACAGTCGTGTGTTCCCCCCATCTTTAATCATGTAGGGCTTGTCGGGAGATTCCCGCGTTACATTCGGCGGATGATCGAGCCCGCGATACCGAATCGACTCTTTGATTGCCTCGAACTCGGGGTTCGCTGTTGTGCGAGGATTGCCGCCGTAGGGCACCAAATTGTCAATGGTGACAGGTAAGCGAGTTGCCACTCTTGGATCGGGCGGCAATGTATTTTCGTTCGCAACGATTGGCGCAGTATTTTCGCCAAATAACGCATTTTCATAATCAATTTTAGACATGGCTATTTCTTCCAGCTTGGCGATACATCAATCAGTTTGGGTTCGAGTTCATGCACTAGCTTTTTCATGATCTGAAGTGCCGAAAGCGTTGGCCCACCACGATGCCGCTCGTAACGATGTACAGGTGACTGTGCTGAAAAGGCTTCTTTGTAGCTTTTCAAGTCGGGAATTTGGGTATTGAGGACGGTTATGTGATGGTCCGCTTCGGCATCGAACCGCTTCCGCAGCTGCTTCACGACCCCTTCAGTCATGGTCGTTCTATCAGCCATGTTGATCAGCACCCGAAGTGGCGGTGGCGCAACACGCCCCGTCATATTTGGATATCCAGGCTTTGGAATCAGTTGGTTATAGGAAGCTAAGGTGCCATTTATGAATTCCCTTGCATCCAACCCATTCGGCTGTACAGGGCTCAAAACAACATCGGATGCGATTAAAACGGTCTCTTGAATGATCCCTTTAGAGCCCTGGGTATCAATAATTACGTAATCGTATTGATCGCCAAGGTGCTCAATGGCTTTTTTTAAGTTGAATGAGTTGTAAAAGCTTTCTCGTAAGAAAGTCGCGATTGCGGGGTCTTTGGAGGGGTCGTCATTTAGGACGATATCTAACCCATCGATCACAGTGCTACTGATACAACCTTCAGCACTTGCTGACTTGTACAGCTGCGTCAATCCAAATGGGGCGGTTTTAGATAGCGGATACCAACGCGATAACGATTGCTGTGGATCACCGTCGATGAGTAATACTTTTTGGTGCATATCCGCAAGGATGGCACCCAAGTTTGCTGCGGTAGTCGACTTCCCGACCCCACCTTTTGTACAGAATACACCGTATGTTTTTGGCATTTTTGATCTCCTCATATGGAGAACAAAAAGCTTGTTTGCCGGTTGTTCTAGAGCACAGCACTCATAATGCTGGGGTCGGGAGTTCAAGTCTCCCCCTAGCCACCATCATGTTTCGGGCTATATCTTAAGGCCCGCTTTATGGCGGTTTGGTCCCTTCGCAACAATTCGCTACGAACTCCGCCAGGCCCGGAAGGGAGCAACGGTAGTAGTATGATTGTGTGCGAGGTGTTGCTGAACCGCCACCCAAATTAGATAAAGCTGCGTTCTGAATACCCAGGCGTTGAGAAGCTCAGCCAAAAAGCCAACCCTAGCCTTATCTCTCCATTACACGCCGCACACGTTACCACCCGAGTCCATTAAAGCCTTCAGCTATTTCAAAAGAAACAGCGAACATCGATTGCACTCCACCAATCGGCTTTAATTTATTGACGAAAGCTCCGTATTGAAACTGAAGATCTAGCTCCTTAAGGCTCACCCGCTGCATGACACCATCTTTTTATACGGTACACCTAAGATTTCTGTTTTTTCTTCTTTTGGCGCCCCTTAATGACCAGCTCACCCTTTTCTTTCACAAAGGTATATGGCACTCCCCCCCCATCTGCGACCACCACAGCGCCGATATTGCTTGCCGAGCCACCTAATGACTTAAGCGACAACGACACCTCAATACAGCTATCGCCTCACCATTGCGGCTTAACCTCCCACTAAAACAAAAAAGCCGGCAACAATGCCGGCATTTAAAATTCAACTCTATGGTAGAGACTAGCCTATTTAAACCCGTCAGCTTAGGCCGTCAAGCTCATCACCGCTCGGGTCGCTTCTACATTCGATTTTTGAATAAGTCGCTGCAAAGCAATACTCATAAACGAACGCGTGAGCTGCTCTTCTTCAATATCAGACTTCCACCCAAGCACTTGTAAAATTTTACGCATCAAACGCACCACCAAATAGCCATTACTACCCGCAGGGGAGGCTCCTGATTTGGGGCCACCACCGCCAAAGCCTTGAGCTAAAACCGAGGCTATTGCATCGGCAATAGTGACCGCACCAATAAAACAGGCCTGCAACTTAGCAATAAACAGCGCACTCATAACTTTTCGTAGAACAAAACAAATCGCTGAATTGAGCCACTTCCACGTACTCACCGCCTGAGGGTTAACTTGAAGCTTAGATTCCAACCACTGCTTTAATTCCGCTTCAGTAGGTTCGTAATCACCCACCGGCGAAAGGCTTAACCATGAGTGTTTTCTAACGGATGCCATATATTTCCCCATCATATGATCAAAAGGCCAAATAATATTAGACGTTTGAATCATATACCCCATACTTCCAAACGGGGCATGGCAGAACGGAAATACCGGAATCATCGGCACCGGATCACTTTCGTGATACACGCGGTAAATATTCTTTTTATCCAGCTTATCGGTGAATTTTTTGGCGAATAAATGTGTGGCTGGGCGTGGCGCGCCAAAGGTATAAATCTTGGTTGTAACATTCTTATTTTTCTTAATCCAATCCGCCGCCAAGGTAGCAACGGCACCACCCAAACTATGGCCCACACAATGAACCACTTGAGTGGTTTCCGGCAAGTTCAGAATGAAGGTTTCAATCTCCTTTAACATGGATTTAAAAATATGATTAAACCCGATATGCACAGGCACATCGGTGGCCCCAATCTCTAAGCCTATGCGTGCATTACTGACCCAATCTGCACATTTATTAGCAAGGGTAGAGCCGCGAAATATCAAAAAAGCATCGTTTTTAAAATCACCAGCGCCTTTAACGCAGGTACCAAAGCTATCGCGGGCATTGATGAGCCGAAACCCGACTTCGGCTTTCATTACTGAAGTGTTTTCCTGGGATAGAATGGTCCCATTAGTATCAAAAAAAAGCTCAATAGATGCCTTATCTTTCTGCACCAGATAGATATCATTTGCAAGCTTTGCCGCTTGACGAGGTGTTAATGTAGCCATATTAAATTCTCCTTATTTCTTTCCATTTACAAAGGGTAACAATTGATCCTTCTTCATCTGCCAAATCATTTCGATCGTCATTGATATCACAAGTTAAACCAATGAACTCTCCTGGTTCGTATGTGAATTCGCCATGCAACTTATCTGACCTTTTACCTGCGGCCCAAATTTTGGTATCTACGCCGTCTAAGGCCGCATAGACCCATTGAGAAACAGCAAACTCCGTCATAGGCCCCATAGTCATGGTGTCAGTAATCACGGGCAAATCAAAATAGCCGTTACTATCCGTCTTATGGTGATACGGGCGGCGTTCGCCATCGGGCATTAATATTTCCACACGTAAATCAACATTGGCCAATGGTTCGCTGCCCTTTAAAAGCGTGCCTTTTAATGGCGACATTAATACCACTTCTTTTTTAAAGGGGTTGAGTGATGGGATGGACATACAAGCTCCTGATACGCTAACAAATAATAGAGTCAGAAGGGTAAGCTTTACGATGGGTTTCATACTCCCTCCATTGGATTAAAACAAATAGGCGGTGATTAATTATAACGCCAACACCGTCAAATAAATATAAAGCCGACGGTAAGCCCCACAGGGAGCATAGAAAAGCCGCTAAATCTTTCGCATTTTAGCGCCACTAAGATAAGATGACTAGCGCCATTGATCAGGGCGATTATCGCAGTTAGTGCTCTCAAGATTAAAGTAGTCATACTACACTCTTCTTATCTCTTCCCATTTGCATATCGTTAAAAAATATCCTTCTTCTTCCGCTAAGCGATTGCGATCACCCGTAATATCGCAAGTTAACCCCATGAACTCACCCGGCTCAAACCTAAATTCACCATGCAAGCCCGCCGATCGTTTCCCCGCATACCAAAATTCTTTTTCTTCTCCGTCAATTATCGCAATAACATGCTGACTAACCGCAAACTCTGTCATCGGCCCCATTGTCATGGTGTCTTTAATCACGGGTAAATCAAAATAACCATTAGCGTCCGTCTTGTGATGATACGGACGGCGCTCGCCATCGGGCATTAATATTTCCACACGTAAATCAACATTGGCCAATGGTTCGC
>NZ_CEXWTU010000223.1:0-7933 GCF_982758155.1 Marinagarivorans sp.
GGGGCTAAAGGTCACAGAGCACGAGCCACTGCTGAGTGTGCAGTTCGGCATGATATTACCGCCTTCTTCACTAATAAAATTAACGCTCGTGCCGTCGGGTACTGGGTTGCCGGAGCGGTCGGTGGCGTTCACTGTCAGCGTGACCGATTGCGAGCCTATTCGGGCAAAACCTAGCGGGTTGAAGGCGCTGGTGGCCAAAGTGACATTGCCTTCGATGGCAATCCCAGATGCCACCACTAAATTTGATGACGGTGTGGTTTCGCCAGTGGGAGAGTATGTTGCCAAAACAATGACATTCGAAGGTGCTGTACCGGCCCTAACGCGAACGCTCACTTCACCGTTTTCATTTGAGATACCGGTATTCTCGCTAAGGCTAGCGCCACCAGCGGCGCCATCAATTTGAAAGCTCACTTGTTCGTCGGCAATGTTTTCACCGTTATAACCTCGCAGGGCAAAAGTGATTGTTGCGCTTTCTTGCCCGCCAGAGCCACGAATACTGATTTGGGCGGGCACCGTACTTATCCACTCAATATTGGAGAAGGGATCTTTTTCGATGTTTAGTGTGAACGCTATTGTATAGGCAGCGCCATTCCAGTTGCCGCTAAAGGTGATGCGGTCGTCGCCGATGCAACCTGTTCTGGCCTCGTAAGTTGCTATGACTTCTGAGCCGCTGAGTTCAGATAAAGTTAGCGAGGCATTATTGGCGGTAATGCAGTTAGAGCTACCATTCAAAGAGCCTTGAATATCCACCTCTTCGCCGCCGCTATCTTTAAAGCTAATGCGTATTTCGGTGGGCGTACGTGGCGGCAGGGTTGTGACACTTGCCGATACTTCAGCAATGATGTTTTGGTCGTTTATTGGATCGATGAAGCCAGGGGTGACGGCGGCGACAGAAGATGCGCCAACACTACTTTGTTCGCTACTGGTGTTGGCTGCGGTGTTGCTGCTCGCTGTATCATCTGGCACATAATTGGGTCCATCAGATGTATCCCCGCAGCCATAGAAGCTGAGGCTGCTTGAGATTACCAAGAGTTTCAATATTCGAGAGGGCGTTGTTAGGCGCATAGCCAGTTCCTTAAAGCTCAGATAGCAATACTTATTGAGTATAGCCAGCAATTTTATGTTCACATTGTGAGCAGGCTAATGTCTCTTTGACTAAGCTCAAAGTAGACAGAATGAATGCTACGTAACGACAAATGGGCGCAGGTATGGGGGAGCAATTCGGGATGAAGGTTTTACAGCGTGTATTATCTGCCGGCACTGCGATGAGTATCGTGTTGGGTTTATGTCTTTCTTCTAGGGTGGTGGCTGAAATGCCCAGCTTTGATGTGGTTGGTGTTCAGCTTGCCAGGCAAAAAGTGGATGATGTCGTCGATAGTTATGATGGTTTTGGTGTAAGGGCTTCTAAAGAGTTGTCGGAAAACTTCTTTATTGGTGGAGAGTACCAAGAGTTTGAGCTTGCAAACACTTTTGATAGTCAGCAGTTCGGTTTTCATGTTGGGCTGTTTGCGGATGTTGTTAGGGTACACAATACGCGAATAGCGACCTTATTTGGCTACAGAAAAGCCACGCTCGACGGATACTTGGTTGATGAGAGTGATGACACGGGTTTTATTGGCGTATCGCTTAGAAATCGCGCTTATGAAAGCATTGAATTACGTGCCGATTTACATTATCTCGATTGGAATAAGGGGGAGAGCGGCTTTATGGGCGCGCTTGGCTTTAGTTATTTTATAGTGAATGGGCTGGCTTTTGAGGTTGGCTATAAAAAACAAGGCGAAACCCAGACTTTTTCATCTGGCATGGCCTATTTCTTTTAATCTTACGGATCAAACTACTGTGCCGGAGCAGTGTGGATCGCTTTTTTTCTGTGGATAATGCCGAGGGCCTTTGACGCGATTACCACCCCAGGTTAAGCCGTGTTTTTGCTCTGCGTTCGGTAACAAATTGAAGGTAGCGGCTCTCAATTTCTAAGCAGTTTGTCATGAGCGACTCTTTGAGCTGCAGTAAGTTATCCTTTAGTTTAAATATATGACGCTTTTGCAGGGGGGATAACGAGGGCCAAGTGCCGAATTCGTCGATCCGTCCAATGCTGCGATTAATCCCCTGTTCGCAACTGCTTTCCATTTCACTGAGAGCTTTCTCTAGATAATAGTGTAAGCGTTGCGCGCCCGTTTCTGTTTGTGGAATGTTTAGCTCTGCACTGCTTACTCTGGGCTCTACGACTGTGGGCGTTAATATTTTCTTGGCTTTTTGGCTCAATGCGGTAAATATTTTCTCAACCCAGCTCGTTAAGCTTTTGTAAAAGGGATGGTGCCGGTTGGGAAGATTTTGTATTAGGATCGACATAGTGTCGTCGCCATGGGTAAAGCGAGCGCTATCGGTAGAGGGCTCTATGCATTCGGCATAGCTCATCAACGCTTTTTCGTAATCTGTAACATAGCCGAAAGAGGAGCAGGTTAACTCTGGGTGATCATTGACGTGCAGCGCGGCTTTTAATTCCATGGACTGCAGGGCCAGTAAGCATTCGCTCATGCAGTGGCTTAGTGAATCGCTATTGTAGGTATTCTCAAAGAACGTATTTAAAATATTGCTGGCTTTATAGAGATCATTATTAGCCAAGTGGCTAAAAGTATGGCGCATAACTTTGTGCTTTATAAGGGCCTGATTGCTGGATAGAAGGATAACTTCGTCGGCCCCAGCTTCGTAATATTTCAGCTCTTTTTGGTTGTCTATATGTTGGGTGAGGACAATGAGCTTTATGGGGTTGCTACTAGGGTCTCCCTTTAGCCATGCGCAAGTTGTGGCGGCATTGAGGCTATAAAGGTCTGCATTAATTAGGATTAAATCAATATCGTCGCAGGTGATGGCTTCCGATGCTTGCTGAACGTTCGAAACTATTTGCAGCGAGGCTACACCCTCAAAGGTTTTTTCGAGTAGTTTTTCGCTAATAGGGATGTTGTCGATCAGTAAAATATTGGGTAATCCAAGCATGGTACGTCTCAAACAATGTGCTCGTTAACAGAAGTCGGTAATAGTGAACCGGATTCAATCGCGCGTTAGTCCAGATTGTGGGCTAACAGGTCTGCGGAGGGGTGGTTGAACTTGCTAATTGTAGAAAGCAAGATACGCACCCAGATTTTGGTGCGTATGCTAACGTGTTTCTTATGGCAATAAAATGTATGCGTTGGATTTTGTTTGTCGGTATTGGTTTTGGATAGTTAGTTGATTGGGGAGATGGTTACAACGCTGGCCCCTTCATCGCGGCTTTTTTGCATTGCGTGTAGCTTTTCGAGGTAAGTTTCCCAGAGGATATCTTGTTGATCGCAGAGCTCGTGTAGGTAGGTCCAGCTATACAAACCGCTAGAATGGCCGTCGTTAAAAAATAAGCGTACGGCGTAATTGCCCGTCATTTCTAGCTTCTCAATCATTACATTGCGTTTGGCGTAGGGGGTGCTGCCACCAGATCCTGCGTGTCCTTTTACTTCGGCTGATGGTGAGTGGACTCTCAGGAACTCGGCGCTTAGGCTATAACCCTTGTCGTCAAAATGAATTTCTAGTACCTGTGTTTTTTTGCGGAGGTGTATTTTTGTTGGAGTCATATTTAAGTCGAGGGTTTTTCTGGGTTGCGGTGAGGTTAGGCAGGCAGGGTCAAACAGCCTAGTATCCCTGCTCGTGAGGCGCCGGTGACGCTCGGTAGGTTGCCAGGCAGTTTATGCCAAAATTGATGCGCAAGCCATGCAAAGGCGGTGGCTTCGACCCAGCTTGGTGCAATACCCAATACCTGAGTGCTCTGGATCTGAATGTTGGGGCAATGTACTTTAATGCGCGATATTAATTGTGCATTAAATACGCCTCCTCCGCAGAGGTAAGCGCTGTTGGCATTCCCTTCGTTAATGCCCTGCGCAATCGTTATCGCGCTAAACTCAAGAAGCGTCGCTTGGACATCTTCGGCTGTAATACCCTGAGTGTAAGGCGTAATCGCTTCGAGGGTAAATTCCTCTTTTCCTGTGCTTTTGGGAGGGCGTTTCTTAAGGTACGGGTGTGAGAGCAAATGCTTTAGGGCGGAGGCATTGACGTCGCCACTAGCGGCCCACTCTCCGTTATTATCATAAGGTTTGTTCTGATGCTGTCGTATCCAAGCATCCATTAGGCCGTTGCCCGGACCTGTGTCCCAGCCTGTTACCTTATCTTGGTAAGGAAGCTGCGTGACATTGGCAATGCCCCCGATATTGACAATGCAGCGATTGGCGCTATTTGACCCAAAAGCCGCTTTATGAAACGCGGGTGTTAGTGGCGCACCTTGGCCCCCTAATGCAATGTCTGCCCTGCGAAAGTCACTAATGACTGGAATGCCTGTCCGGACGGCAAGTTCGCTAGCATCACCTATTTGTAGCGTAAAAGGCGTTTGAATACAGGGCCTGTGGCGTATTGTTTGCCCATGATTTCCGATGGCTGTTATTTGCGCCGGGGTAAACTTGGCTTTGGCGATGAGGCTGTTTACACACTCGGCGTAAAGCACTGCAAGTGTTTTGTCGAGACTGCCAAGGCGGTCTATTTCATTGGCGGCAGGTGTAAATAACTGGGTTATTTCATTCGAGAGTGAGTGGCTAAAGGGGAGAGAATCCGTCGCAATGATTTCGATCTCATTGCGAAAAAATCGTACGATCGCGCCATCGACACCGTCGGCACTTGTGCCAGACATCAGGCCAATAAAGTAACTCGCTTGTGCTTGCTGTGCTGTGGATGCCATTACATCGCTGTTGTTGTGGGGGTGGCGTCGGGTTCTTGGCTGGCGACCTGTGTCGGTTGTTTGGTTGGGTTTAGCTGTGCGACGAGCGATTGAGTTTGTGCAAAAAAGCGCTCGCGCTCGTTTTTAGGGACTGGATTCGCTTTTGGTAGCTTGGATACTATTGTCCGTGGATTGCGGTGAACGCCGTTTAGGAGAAACTCATAGTGTAGGTGTGGCGCGGTTGATAGCCCCGTAGTGCCTACAGTTCCGATGACTTGTCTTTGGCTAACACGCTGCCCTTTTTTGACTTTGCGCTTATGAAGGTGCAAGTATTTGGTTTGGATATTATTACTGTGTTGAATCACCACGTAGTTGCCGTTGTATTTACTGTAACTAGAGACTAAGACTTTACCGTCACCTGAAGACCATACTGGAGTGCCTGTGTTCGCGGCGTAATCAATGCCGCGGTGCGGGCGAACTGTTTTTGTTACGGGGTGTAAACGCCTAGGGTTGAAGCTGCTACTAATGCGCCGAAAATCAACCGGTGCGCGCAAGAAGGCTTTGCGCATATTCCGGCCTTCGGGGGTATAATATTCCACGTCGCCTTGGCTATCTTCGTAGCGCACGGCTTGAATGACCCGGTCTCTATTCACAAATTCAGCAGTAATAATGTCGCCGCTGCCAAGGTATTTGTCGTTGAGATATTTCTGTTCATAGACTACGACAAAGCTATCGTTTTCACGGATATCTAATGCGAAGTCAACATCCCAGCCAAATATGTCAGCTAGGCCCATAGTGAGCCTGTCTTCCAAATTTGCTTCTTTAGCGGCGGCATAAAGGGAGTGAGTAATAGTGCCAGATGTCCGTACCAGCCGAACTTCCGGCTCTAGGGCGATTACGGAATGCGCATAGCCATCTTCAGTTCGAGTAAAAACTTGTTTATGAAGTTCGTCCTCGATGTGTTGGAGTTCGACGAGCTTGCCATCAGCTTCCAATATGAATAGAAGTTTATGACCGGGATAAATTTTGGCAAGAGAATTGGCTTTCGGGTGGTTATGAAGCAAGTGATACATGTACTTGCTTTCAACTTTCGCGCGCTTAAAAACGGTTTCTAAAAAGTCCCCCTTTTTAACGGTTTCCTCTATATGCACTTGAGTGCTTTGTACTGGTGGAGGAGATAAGGCTTGCTCCACTACCATGATGGCATTATCGGTCTGTGTTGCTATTAATGGCGATGAAGCACTTTGTTCGGGGAGGGCGAGAATTGAGTTGTTTTGCAATGAGGCCGCGTGAGCCGTAGTTGCCAATATGCTGCTTGTACTTGATGGGATGTGGGTGTTTTCAGTGCTTTTTCGACTGAGTCCAACGCTAATAAGTGCGCCACACAGAATGATTACACCAATTCGATGGTACTTTGGCATTGATGAAAAAAGCGAAAATGTATGGTTTAACTGTTTGTATATCATGGTTTTAATGCAGAAAAATTATGCGAATTTCCTAGTTATATCAGAAATTATTGCTGATATCAGTAAACTTGCCAGTTTATGTCGATAAAAAGTCATAAAAGAGGGCTTAATCTCTTGTTTTTGAGTCGTGTTTAGGTATTGTTGCTCGCTTTTCTTTGGCGCCGATGTAGTACTGGTTTGAGTGCCAATTATCATGAAATGTGAGTCTGTGGGGTTTGGAATGGTTGATCAGTTATCGTTGTTGGAAGATTTAAAGGCGCGTGGCCTTGTTGCTCAAATGACCAGCGAGGATCAATTGGTTGAGCATTTGGCTGAGCCTAGAACGCTTTATTGCGGGTTTGATCCAACTGCAGATAGTCTACATATTGGTAGCTTGGTGCCTCTTGTCACTCTTAAGCGTTTTCAGGACGCGGGCCATAAACCGTTAGCTTTGGTCGGCGGTGCCACAGGGTTAATCGGTGACCCAAGCTTTAAAGCGCAAGAGCGTCAGCTCAATACGCCAGATATTGTCGCGGCTTGGGTCGATAAGCTGAAAATTCAAATTTCACGGTTTATCGATTTTGAGTCTGGAGATAATCGTGCGTCAGTTGTTAATAATTTAGATTGGGTCGGTCAGGTTAACGTACTCGATTTTTTGCGAGACGTCGGCAAGCATTTTTCGATTAACAATATGATCAATAAGGAATCCGTGAAGCAGCGTATTGATCGTGAGGGTGAGGGAATCTCCTTTACTGAGTTCACATATATGCTGCTGCAGTCTTATGATTTTGCTGAGCTCTATAAACAGCACAGTTGCACCTTACAAATTGGCGGCTCTGATCAGTGGGGCAATATTACCGGCGGCATTGATCTGAGTCGCCGTATGTATGGCGGTCAAACATTTGGCCTTACGCTCCCATTGGTAACAAAGTCGGATGGCACTAAATTTGGTAAAACTGAAAGCGGCACTATTTGGTTAGATGCTAGCAAAACGTCGCCGTATGCTTTTTATCAATTCTGGCTTAATACTGCGGATGCGGATGCTTATAAATTCTTGCGTTTCTTTACTTTTTTGAGTGTGGATCGAATTGAGGAGATTGAGGCTACGGATGCTGAAACTTCAGGTCGGCCGTCGGCGCAAGGGATTTTGGCTGAAGAGGTAACGCGCTTAGTTCATGGTGATGGGGGGCTGATCGCCGCTAGGCGAATTACAGATGCTCTATTTGCTGGGGATGTTAGTCAGTTGGGTGAGGCTGATTTTGAACAGCTAAAGCAGGACGGGCTGCCTTCGATGCAAGTCCCGCTTGATAGTGAGGCAACCTTAACGTCGCTGCTTGTTGATGCTGACATTGTTAGCTCGGGCAAGCAGGTTAAGGATGCGTTTGCCCGAAAAGCCATTTTGGTGAATGGTGTCATTTTAGATGCAGCGGCGAATACGAACATGGCTCTCGCTTTTGAAGTTGGAGGTGGGTACTTCAATCGCTTTTACTTACTTAAATTTGGAAAGAAGAAGTACCTGCTGGTTGAGCGTTTGTAATTTATTTGCAATTAAATTTAAAAAGTACTTGCGTAGCTTCCTGAAAAGCGTAGAATGCGCCTCCTCGGTTAGGGCGAAGCGCTCTAGCCCAGGTGGTTAAAGGGCTTCAGGGCAATTAACCAAAAGAAGATAAGCTTGCCTTTCTTCTGATATTTAACAATACGGATCAAGCAAAGCGTGTGGGCACTTGTGTAATTGTAAGTAAAAAATTAACGCAAG
>NZ_CEXWTU010000224.1:0-7885 GCF_982758155.1 Marinagarivorans sp.
CAGGTGCCTTCGTCTAATTGGACAAACTATTATTGCCCCGCCCCTTAAGGTTTCAATTTAGCTGGTGTTCAGGCTGTCCCTCGTAAACTGGCATCACTCAAAGGTGATCCGTTTAATTAAAGGTGGCAAACGATGTTAAATCGAGTGATCAAGGCTGTAACAAAAGCACCCAAAGACGCACTTAAATCAACAGCGCTGGCTGCTATCTGTGCTAGCGCTGTACCTGCTATAAGCTTTGCAGAACACGCCCGGAATGAGGCACCGAGTATTATCGAAACGGCCAGAGTCTTCTCTTCGGTCCCGGTTTACACTACGGTAAAAGAAGTGACTCCCGCGCAGGAATGCTGGGTAGAAACCATTGCCGAGGAGCATTACATACAGCCAAACCGTCATCGCCATAACAATGCGCCGGTTATCGTAGGCGGTGTTATTGGCGGAGCTTTAGGGCATGCGGTAGGGCGCGGTAGCTCTAACAAAAAACTAGGCGCCGTGGTAGGTAGCGTACTGGGTGCGGCAATGGGGCATAGCGTGGGAAATAAACCCTACAAGCAGCAAGATGAAGGCTATAGCGAAGTAAGCTATCGCGACGTTGAGCGTTGTAAAACAGTAGAAAAGACTGCCACGCGTCGTATTTTTGAAGGTTATGATGTGACGTATGAGTACAGGGGTAGCGTTTATACGACACGCATGGCGCGTTCGCCAGGTAAAGAGTTGCAGCTGGCCGTGCAAATTACACCAATAGAAAGCTAGTCTGCTTATTTTTAAGTTAAGCCTGCGTACGTGTTGTACTATGGGGCAATATTGCTAAGCACCAGTGGTCGGTGTAATACGCGCGCATTAAAAAGGTTATTTATGACTCGTTCAGGTTTTTGTAAAAGATGTTTGGCATTTAGCTTGGGGCTATTAGGTTCTTCCGTAGTTAATGCCCAAGCGAATAATACTATTGATAAAAGTCGCGCGGCCGAAATTGCACAAGAAAAATTTGGCGGCGAATTATTCGGCAAGATTAAACAAACTAAAGCTGCCGACGGTTCTATCATTTACGAAGTGCGTTTAGATAATAACGGACGCATGACGATCGTTTATGTTGATGGCCGCGGCAACATTACACAAAAAAAATAAAGGAGCATCGCCATGCGTTTGCTGGTTGTTGAAGATGAAGCGGCTATTCGTAATCAATTAGCCGATTATTTAGGTGGTTTAGGGTTTGCTGTTGATGTGGCGGCGGACGGTAAAGAAGGGCTCTACTTCGCCAAAGAGTATGATTACGATTTGGCGATTATTGACATTGGTTTACCTGAGATTGATGGCATTGAGTTAATTACACAGGCCCGTGCGGCGGGTAAAAGCTACCCGGTGTTGATATTGACGGCGCGTGGTAATTGGCAGGATAAAGTCAAAGGCCTTGAAGCCGGCGCTGATGATTATTTAGTAAAACCTTTTCATAATGAGGAATTGCGTGCTCGTGTGAATGCGTTAATTCGTCGGGCTTCTGGCCATTCAAAACCGCAGTTAGAGTTTGGCCCGGTTACGATCGATACTGCTGGCAAACAAGTACTATTGAATGGAGCTGAAGTTGAGTTAACGAGCTATGAATACAATACTCTAGAGTACTTAGCGCACCACGCCGGTGAAGCCATTTCAAAAACAGTACTGACTGAGCATTTGTATCAACAAGATTTTGAGCGCGATAGTAACGTAATTGAAGTTTTTATTGGTCGCTTGCGTAAAAAGCTAGATCCCAAAGGTGAGCTTCAGTTAATTACGACAATTCGTGGTCAAGGTTACCGTTTTAATACAGAGCCGACCAGCGTGCACAATAGTGTGGCTACCTCCGGCAGCGGTAGTGATGCCATTGGTTAGGATGTTTTTTTGATGAGTGATGTGTTTTGACGCCTTTATCAGAGCGGTTCCGCTTACCGACGTTATCGGTTTCATCATTAACGACTCGTCTCTTTTTTGCCTCTGTGGTGTTGTTGCCTTTATTGCTGGGTTTCAGTGCCACGATGCTTGATTATGCTTTTAAGTTAAGCTTGGAAACTGCCGAACGCGATGCTCTGCGCAGTCAGGTTTATTTGTTGTTGGGTGTTGCTGAGCCTGGCGATAGTACTTTAGAAATGCCGCCGGCATTGACTGAACCCCGTTTTGGCGAATTGAACTCTGGTTTATATGGTTGGATTGTTGATGGCGAGGATCGGGTGGTTTGGCAATCGCGTTCAACCGATTTAATCCCGTCAGACTATTTCCCCGCGTTAAGCGCACCCTTTGAGGCTGGCGTAAAAGATTTTTTTAGTAGCCAGTTTAATGCCGATGACTTTTATTTGATGACCTACGATACGGTATGGCCGATTGCTGACGATGATGCACGGTTTCGTTTTGTCGTAGCACATAGTCAATCTGATTTAAAAGCTATTCTAGCGGCCTACCGTGAACGTTTGTTGGTGTGGGTGGTTGGGCTTGCGGTGTTGTTGGTTCTTGTTCAAACACTGATTGCACGTTGGGGTTTACAGCCGTTGCGGCGACTTGCGCGTGATTTAGAGTTGGTAGAGGCGGGTAAAAGCCAATCTTTATCGGGGCAATACCCGGCAGATATTCGGCCCGTGACAGAGAATTTGAATAAAGTACTGCGGGCAGAGCAGGCCCAGCGAGAGCGTTATCGCAATACTTTAGGCGATTTAGCGCATAGCTTAAAAACGCCCTTGTCAGTTGTTCGTGGGCAGTTAGAAACGGCCAATACCAATCAGCAGGACATTATGCCTGTTGTTGATGATCAAATTAGCCGTATGAGTATGATTATTGATCATCAGCTGAGGCGTGCAACGGCCCAAGTGACTCAAAATTCGGTTTATGCGCGGGTGCTAGTGAAGCCGCTTATCAAGCGCCTTACGGCGGCGATGCAGAAAGTCTACCGCCATAAAAACATGCAAATTGATGTATCGATAGCCAAAGATTTACCGTTTTCTGGTGATGAAGGTGATCTAATGGAAATGGCCGGTAACTTGATTGAAAACGCGTGTAAATACGGCGTTTCGCACGTTATTGTTAGCGCATCAATTGCCGGCGATGATTTAAAAATATACATTGAAGATGATGGCCCCGGCGTTCCAGATACCATAAAAAGTACCATTCTTACGCGCGGTGCTCGCGCCGATACGGTTACCTCTGGGCAGGGGATTGGTCTTTCTGTTGCGGTCGATATTCTTAGTAGTTATGGTGGGAGCCTACAAATAAGTCGCTCTTCTTTGGGAGGGGCTAGTTTTAATTTATCTCTGCCGGCCTATAAGGGCGCTTAATTTTGGCCCGCTTAGAGATCTTATAGATATTGGTTATGCTAGAAAAATCCCGTTTTGATACCTTTATGCACTGTAGTCGTTGGCTGCGTTGGGTGCAGTTTATTGTAGCTTTGGTTATCTTTTGTTATGCAGCTTTATCACCATCGCCGCAGCTTATTGGCCAGCACTCAGATACGAGCATGCATTTTGTGGGTAATGTCCTGCTGTGTTTATCGGCTTGGTTAGCTTTATGGGGCCGGTTATCCATTTTCAAACTCATTTTATGCTTGCTGCCTTTTAGCTTGTGCATGGAGTTGGCGCAGTACTTTTCGCCGGGCCGTATGGTAGATATTAAAGATATGATAATGAATGTGACGGGATTAGGGGCAGGAGCCGTTTTGGCTTGGTTGGTAGAAATAGGTAGTAAGCGTATTCTGCGTTAAAACCTATTTATTTGCGAAATAAAGACTACAGCAAGAAGATATCGCTATAGTCTTTATTGTTTCTAAATTAATGGCTATTTTGATTCTACGATATTTTTCAGTAATGCTTGCAGTGGGTGCGATAAAGAGACGCCAGCTTCTCGCAGGGTTTGGCTGCGGCAAGAATAACCTGTAGCAATAAGTTTATCGGTATTACTTACATCGGTGGTTGGTTTGCGCCAACTTAAGTTAAAAATGTTTGCAGAGGCTTCACGGTTTTTGGTTTCATGGCCGTAAGTTCCCGCCATACCGCAGCAGCCAACCTGTTCTACCACCAACGTTTGCCCCAAGGCGGAAAATATCTTTTGCCATTGCGCTGTGCTTGCCGGTGCATTGGTTTTTTCTGTGCAATGCCCTAGCAGTTTAAAGGCTTCTTCTTTAAATAGTGGCTTTTTATTGCCTAGCCTCTCCATGTGCGCCATTAACCACTCTTGAATTAATAACACTTTAGGAGCCGACTCCTCTCCCAGCGCTTTCACGTATTCGGCGCGATAGGCTAGCGTCATGGCGGGGTCGATACCGATCAGCGGAATATCGCTGCGGGCTAGCGTATTCAACTGGGAAGCAGTTTTTTCTGCTTGTTGTTTAAACTCCGCTAAAAAACCATGAACGTGCAGAGGTTTACCATTTGCGCTGAATGGCGCAATTAAGGGCTTGAAGTCGAGTTTGATTAATAATTCAATGGAATCTAACACTACCTGAGCATCAAAATAGCGGGTGAAGGCATCTTGTACGATGATGACGCTGTCGGCTTTTTCTTCGGCGTTTAAGCGGTTGAGTACATTAGCATCGGCGTAGCGTACGCCCCATTTTTTCAGTTGTTTATTAAACTTAACGCGAGAGAATTTTGGACTATCGACAAACCCGACCGTATTCTTCAAGAAATGTTTAACGGGCGCTAACGATTGCGTCGCGTTTGCAATGCCGGCAAAGGGGGCCGCTAAAGGCACAAAGCGCTCTAGGTTGGCAACAAAATAATCTTTAAGTGGGCGGGCATAGCGGGTGTGGTATAGCGCTAAAAATTTACTGCGAAACTCGGGTACATCGACTTTTATGGGGCATTGCCCTACGCAGGATTTACAGGCCAAACACTGGCTCATGGAGTCCATAACTTCATGAGAAAAGTCATACTGCTGCACGGCATTTTTGGAGTTTTTTCGACGCTTTAAAAAACTCTCGGCTTTCGGGAAGTTATCGTATTTTCCTGTGAATTTTGTGACGTCAAAGTCATATTCACCCAATTGCTTTATCCACTCGCGTATTAAAGAGGCTCGCCCTTTGGGGGAGTGCACGCGGTTTCGGGTGACTTTATAAGACGGACACATCGCATCGGCAGTATTCCAGTTAAAACAGGCGCCATTGCCATTACAATAAACGGCTTCACTAAAACCATCCCATAATTGCACCGGAATTTTTTGATCGTGTTGGCCGCGGGTAGGGACTTCGTCAATTTTAAGTAAAGCCCCTTTGTCGATAGGGGTAGCGATTTTCCCAGGGTTTAATTGGTTGCGTGGGTCGAAGGCTCCTTTAATACGCTGCAGTTGCGGGAATAATTCGCCGAAGAAGGCGGGCGCGTACTCACTGCGAACGCCTTTACCGTGCTCGCCCCAGAGTAAGCCGTTGTATTTTTGGACGAGCTCTGTCACTTCGTCGGTGATTTTGCGAACCATTTTAAGCGCGGATGCATCTTTCATATCGATGGCGGGTCGCACGTGCAGAACGCCGGCATCAACATGGCCAAACATACCGTAGCTTAAATTATGGCCGTCTAAAATGGCGCGGAATTCGGCGATAAAGTCGGCCAAATTTTCTGGCGGCACAGCGGTATCTTCAACAAAAGGAATTGGCCTCGCTTCACCTTTTGCGTTGCCGAGCAAGCCCACGGCCTTTTTGCGCATGCCCCAGATTTTTTTAACAGCATCGTCACCCATGGCTAAACCATGCCCCACACAACCGGTTGCTGCATCAGTACTTTTAAGCACATCAATAAGCAGAGAAAGGCCGGCGCTTAATTCTTCTTTGGTCTCCGCGGTGTACTCGACCAAATTCATGCCTTTGATTTGCTCGATATTTTCAGTGGGGAAATATTCAGCCACGTCTTGCCAAACGATATCGTTCATGGCAAGTTCGAGTACGCGTGAATCTATCGTCTCGATACTGGTAGGTCCGGCTTTCATTAGTCGTGGTGCATCGCGCAGGGCGCTGTCAAAACTATCGTAGTTAACGATGACTAGGGCGGTGAAGTTGGGAATTTTTAATAAATTAATCTTAGCTTCAGCAATAAAACCTAAAGTGCCTTCGCTGCCACATAAAATATTATTCAAATTGAATTGATTGTTTTCGTCGCGAATGTGGGCAAGGTCGTAGCCGGTTAGGCAGCGGTTAAGTGGCGGGAATTTCTCTTCAATTAAGGCTTTATGTTCTTGCTGAATATTATTAATAAGGCGATGTGCTAAGCCCGAAATATTTTGTTCTTCGCTTTTGAAGGCAAGCTCTTCGTCGTCAATGGTGTGGCTGATTAAAACATCGCCGTCGAGTAAAACCGTTGTAAGCTCTAATACGTGATCCCGCGTTTTGCCGTAGCGGCAAGAGCCTTGGCCGGAGGCATCGGTATTAATCATGCCGCCGATTGTGGCGCGGTTACTGGTGGATAGCTCCGGTGCAAAGAAAAGCCCGTAAGGCTTGATAGCGGCGTTGAGTTGATCTTTAACCACGCCCGATTGCACGCGTGCCCAGCCTTCTTCCGTGTTTATTTCTAAAATATTATTCATGTGGCGCGACATATCGACCACAACGCCATCTGTTAATGATTGCCCGTTAGTCCCGGTGCCACCGCCGCGCGGTGAAAGTACAACCACATGGTATTGCGGCTGACAGGCTAGCTCTGCAATACGGGTAAGATCATCGACGCCCTTAGGGTACACAATGCCTTGTGGCAGTATTTGATAAATAGAATTATCCGTCGCCAATACCGTGCGGCTGGCGTAATCCGGCGCTATATCACCTTCAAAACCTGAGCGTTTGAGGGCTTCCAGAAACTGTAAATACAGGGACTGAGTACTGGAGGTTTGTTGTATACGTGGGATCATTGGATAAAACTCGAACAAAAGTTAGCGGCTCGCATTCTACCTGTACGGGCGAGCGCTTCCAATCCGATTCATGGGATTGAAGAGTTTTGCCTCAAATTACCGTGTTTTTTACTCGTTTTTCATGAAGAAGCGGACAAACCGGCCGATCATTAAGCGCATCTGGGCTAGCATGGCAATCATAAAACCAGCGCCGCCGACAATAAGCCCAGCAAGGGCACAAAGCTCTTGCTGGAGCGATGCCGGCATGTTGCTGTTTGCGATGATTATAAGCCCTAGGCCAAGACCAAAGCCTATGGCGCCTAGCTTAAATTGCCTGAAAATAATGATGGGGTCTACGCTGTAATGCACAATCAAAGCTTGCCAGCAGCGGCTTTGGCTTATGGTGTTCCAGCTCAAATTACGCAGCTTAAGCATTAAGCTCTAACCAGCGCTGGCTAGCCTTCTGGTCGCTTTCTTTGTTTTTGACCCAATCATCACCTTCCTTTTTCCAGAAGGGGGCACGCGTTTTGAGTAGGTCGATAATGAAATGACAGGCTTCAAAGGCAGCTTGCCGATGCTTGCTGGCAACTCCGACAAATACGATTTGTTCGCTAGGTTTCAGTGCCCCCACACGATGCACAACGGTAATTGCATCGAGAGGCCACTGTTTATAGGCGTTGGCGGCAATGTTCTGCAGTACTTGTTCTGTCATACCGGGGTAGTGTTCTAGGTGCATGGCGGAGCAACCTTGATCGAACTCACGGACTAAACCGGTAAAGGTGACAATAGCGCCTGTTTCTTGAGAGCCCCTTAAATTGTGATAAAGCTGCGCTTGGTCAAAATCCGAGCTTTGAATGGCGATAGTAATGTTTTGGGGGGACTTATTCATAGTGTGCTGCGCTTCGGGGAATCTATTCCAATTATAGCTATTTACAGCGTAAGGGCTATTGGTGCCAGAAACGTCCTAAGGGGCGGGGCAATAATAGTTTGTCCAATTAGACTAAGGCACCTGCTTTCTCAGCAAGGCGCTCGAAGGGGCGCATGCCGGGGCCTATAGGACATA
>NZ_CEXWTU010000225.1:0-7810 GCF_982758155.1 Marinagarivorans sp.
TTTCGTTTGCGCTTTGTAATGTAGGTGCGGTAAAGGTGGCGGTTTCGTTATCGAAACTGAAATCGTCAAGCGTTACGGGATTAAGAACTGAGGGAGCCCAGCTATAGGTGAGCGGCTGGGTTTCTGGGTCTGAGTGCTGTAAAGGTACGAGTTTTATGGCTGTATTAGGCGCAACAGTTCGCTCAGTTGGTATAAACGTAACAACCGGGGGCTCGTTAACTGCCGCCACTGTGACATCAACGGTATCGCTACTTGATTCGCCATCTTGAGTGACGGTTAACTCGAAGGTGAAAACTTGCTCTGCCAAGTAATTACCGGCAGTGAATGTGAGTATTGGCGTATTAACCCCCGCCAGAACGGGCTGCCCCATACCAAGATAACGCCAGCTATAACTAACCGATGCCGAAGCATTAAGCGCCAGGCCAACTAACTGAACTTCGTCGCCCTCTTGAATAGATGCATCATCACCAGCGTTGGCCATTAACACTGGAATATCAATGATATTACCGCCTGAACTCGATGAGCCAGCTTCGCTACTAGAACTACTTATTTCTGAACTACTTATTTCTGAACTACTGACCTCAGAGCTACTAACATCAGAACTTTCTTGAGAGCTGCTGCTTTCTGAAACCAAGCTGGAGGAAGACGGCGCGCTAGAACTATCGCCAACACTGCTCGATATTGTTGGCGATGGGTCCATGGGGTCGGTGGGGTCGGTATCTTGATCTAGCTCATCCGCATTAGTAATACCGTCGCTATCATCGTCAAAAGACAGGTCGTAATCGTTGTCAGCAAGCTCTAAGCGCGTTCGCTGGCCCGCTGTGATTTTAACCTCCTTCAAGGTCTCTGCCAGTACTAGCGGCCCATACCTAGGATCGTTATAAACAAACTGCACCGTAATAAAATGTGTACCTTCTTCGATGCTATCCATCCGGCCGGAGGCAGCACCATTGGCGATAATCAATGCCTGCCAATCGCCATTATTCAAACGTACGCGCGCAGACAGGTTGGCAAGCTCAACCTTATTCGACACTTTTTGCGGAATAGAGAAGGTACTTTGCTGGCCGTCTGGCTCAACATCCCATTCTTGCTTTTCACTCTTGTTGAAGCACCCCCCCAAAAAGGAAGAGCAAACTAAAGCTACAACTAGCATCCTGGCTGAAAATGTCACGCGACCACCTTGATTTATACTGTTTTTATCAACGAACTGAAGGGATTTACAAACCAGCGATGCAACCGCGCAACTGGCATTAACACAAAAAAACGAACTAATTAACGGGAACCGGCGTAGTGATGTCAATGTCGCCAGTATTATCACTACTTGGCCCTGGACCAGGACTTGAATCCGAGCCGCCACCCGCCGCACCGGCAATAACGGCCGCGGCCAATACACCTAGACCAACCCATAGCCACGTTTTTTTGCTCGATTTCTTTTTGATAGGTAGTACAGACTGGTTAGACCTTAAAGCCTGAGCCTGTTCAAAGCGTTGGTTCTGCTCAGCACTTGTTAGCGCTACATCCGATTGAGCAACCGCAACCATAAAGGGTTCGCCATTACTGCCGTACATCTCTAGGGTATTTCCAGCACTATCTGTGGCTTCAAAAAAATACTCTAAGCCTGAGGCGCTAATACTCTGACCGACGATCAACGCTTCATAATGCGCCGAGCCATCAAGGCTGCGCATCACAATTGGATTAAAGTTGCGAGTGCCCGATTCACGGTAATGCAGCACAACAGCCTGCACAGCGGTATCATCCGTTACCCTCGCGGTAACGAGGTGGTCATCACCGCGTGAGACGCTGTCTGTGGCGCGTTGATGCTCGATTTGAGGTGCAATAAAATCGATGGCGTACGCTGCTTGCGCACACAGAGAAGAAAGAAGTAGCAAGGAAAGAGAATAAGCGGCGATCCACTCGCGGCGCAAAGATCTATGCATATCTTTAATTCCTTTTAGGTTAAGGGCAATAAAATCATGGCGCGCATTTTAATGCTCTGTCATGAAACTGTCGACAACTGTTTAAATAATAAACAATCGCGCAAAAAAGTCAGGTTTCCACACATCCGTAGCGGAGCCCGCATGATACTTGGGATTACTCCCAAAAAGAATGTCATAACCAACCCAAAAAAGTGGTTTTTGGGTTGTAATAAACCAGATGTGATTCACATTATGTCGCAACAATCATCGACACGACACTAAAAGCAACAATCACAGATTCAAGGCCCCCAATGTCAGCACTTGGGAGCCTTGCCCCCTCTAAACACCCAAAAAAGCTAAGCCGCTACCACACGAACACGAATAACATGCTCGACAGCCTGTACGGCAGCAATCACTTCAGCGGTTGGCATTGCCGCGAGATCGATAATGCTATAAGCCAAGTCACCACGGCTTTTGTTCACCATATCAATCACGTTCACATCCAGCTCTTTAAAAATGGACAAGACATTTCCTAGCACGCCAGATACATTTTGATTGCTAAACGTTAATCGATAGCCTTCAACGGGGCCCATGGTCGTTACCGGGAAATTCACTGAATTGATGATGTTGCCGTGCTCTAAGAAATCACGGAGCTGGTTAGCAGCCATCATGGCGCAGTTTTCTTCAGCTTCAGCGGTGCTGGCACCAATGTGGGGAAGCGCAATCACATCACTTCGATTAATAACTGCCGGCTCTGGGAAATCACAGACATATTTACGCAGCTTTCCGCTGTCTAATGCTGCAAGCACAGCAGAAGTATCAACAATGGCTTCACGTGCAAAGTTTAATAGAACCAAACCTTCTTTAGCCGCCGCCAAGCTATCGCTATTGAACATGTTTTTAGTGGGCTCAATTGCGGGCACATGAATAGTCACATAGTCGGAACAAGCCAATAAACCTTGGAGATTTTCTTTGCGCTCTACCGACGCAGGTAAGCGCCATGCGGCTTCAACAGATAACGCAGGGTCAAAACCGGCAACATTCATGCCCATCGCCAATGCCATGTCGGCAACCATAGAGCCAATAGCACCCAGGCCAACAATACCTAATGTTTTGCCTGTAAGCTCGCTGCCGGCAAAGCGCTTTTTCTCTGCTTCCATGAGTTTCCCCATTTCAGCCGCATCGGTAATTTGTGTTTGTTCGTTGGCAAAATCACGGCCGCCAATAATATCGCGCGAAGCCAGTAACATGCCGGCCATCACCAATTCTTTTACCGCATTCGCATTCGCGCCGGGTGTATTAAACGCAACAATGCCTTTCGCTGTATAGCTTTCAACAGGCACATTGTTTACACCAGCGCCGGCACGGGCAACCGCCATTAAAGACTCAGGGATAGCCTCATCGTGTAACTTATGGCTTCGCAAGATATAAGCTTCAGGCGCCTCGACATCTGCACCTACCTGATAATCACCACCGTCAAAGCGACTAAGACCTTTTTCAGAAATTTTATTGTACGTTTTTACCTTAAACATAATGCCCTCTGTCGTGGTTTCGCTGTAAACACCGCGCTTTAACTGCGCGAGTATTCACTCGTACAGCCTGCAACCACATGATTATTTGAATATTGGAAGAGTCGAATATCTTTACAAACAAGAAAGATACCGCTAAACAAAACACCACAAACCACTGATTTATATAGACTTATAAACATTGGCAAAGATAATGCTTTAAGGCTGTTACCTTACCGACCTCCGGGGTTGGCTGGGTAAACCTTGTTTCTTTGATTTGCCTCGGGTCTCGCGACCCGGGGTTTTTTTTGGCTTAAATAAAGCCAAATTTAAACCAACACAGAAGAATCGCTTCCGTGCTGTCGCTCGGCATTAGCCTTGTGTAACTTCTTTGTATGCCCACTCAATCCAAGGCATCAGCAAGGCAACATCCGTCGGTTCAACCGTCGCGCCGCACCAAATGCGAATACCCGGAGGCGCATCACGGTAAGCACCAATATCGTAAGCAACACCTTCGCTACCCAACAATTTCACCATCGCTTTGACTTGATCCGGTTCGGCATTTAACGTTAAGCAAACGCTAGTCGTCGAATGAGTCTCGGGATCTTTGGCTAGGAAGTTTATCCAGTCACTAGCCGCAACAAACTCGGCAACGGCTTGGTAACTTGCATTACAACGGGCAATCGCCGCGCTGGTGCCACCAATAGACTCAATCCAGCCCAATGCGTCTAAATAATCGGCAACCGCTAGCATTGAAGGCGTATTAATAGTCTCGCCTTTAAAAATACCTTCGATCAACTTGCCGCCTTTCGTCATGCGGAATAACTTAGGCATCGGCCATGCTGGGGTGTAAGACTCTAAACGCTCTACTGCACGCGGGCTTAAAATTAGCATGCCGTGTGCGCCTTCACTGCCCAGCACTTTCTGCCAAGAGAAGGTCACGACATCAAGCTTCTCCCAAGGCATTTCCATCGCGAAAACGGCTGAAGTCGCATCACAAATCGTCAGACCTTCACGGTCATCAGGGATCCAATCGCCATTTTTCACTTTTACGCCAGAGGTCGTGCCGTTCCAAGTGAATACGATGTCGTGACTGAAATCGACTTCGCTCAACGCTGGAAGCTCACCGTAGTCAGCTTTGAAAATGCAGGTGTTTTCGAGCTTCAATTGTTTGGTAATGTCGGTAACCCAGCCCAAGCCAAAAGATTCCCAGCCACAAACATCAACCGGGCGCTGGCCTAACAACGACCACATAGCCATTTCAACAGCGCCGGTATCAGAACCCGGCACAACACCAACACGGTAACCTTCTGGCAAGCCTAGTAACTCAGCTGTTTTGGAGCAGGCTAAGCCTAGCGCCACTTTACCAAGGCTAGAGCGGTGTGACCGACCAAGGGTGCTAATATCCAAATTAGCAACATCGTAACCCGGGCGCTTACTGCAAGGGCCCGATGAGAAATTAGGGTTTTGGGGTTTAGCTTGTGGCTGCATGCGCATCCTCTACAACAAATAGTGAAAACAAAATAGGAAAGTGTGGTGTCAAATCGGCAGCCATTATGCCAGTCGCAGCGCTAGACTCAATACACATCACGCTAAATTAGTACAACATGGCATATAGCTTTTGCTGATAGCGAATCGCCAGCGGGTCGCCCTTACCCACAGTCGCCAGTACATCCATATAAATACGCTTTAAATCGCCATCTTTAGCATTTAAGTTTTTCTGTAATACGCTCCACAACAGCACCAAAGCCTCTTCATTATGCTGATGCTGTGAATACTGCGCCGCGAGCGCCTGAACAACCTCCAAATCATCAGGGTTAGCCGCGTGCTGGGCTTCTAGCTCTGTAATTTCGGGCGCTTTGGCCGCATTTTGGGCCAGCTCCAACTGTGCGAGAAGCTGTGTGTATTCAGGGCCGTGGTCAACCATTTTAATGGTGCCCAACAACTCCTCTGCATCACTTAAACGCCGAGTAAGAATCAAGCCGGATGCCAGCGCAAACGCAACGCGGGCATCTTGTGAAGAGTCTTGATAAGCACTACGCAATAGCGCGATACCTTCAGCACCTTCACCTTGCTCTACTTTTTGCAGGCCCTCTTGTACCGCAGCCTCCCAGGGTGCTGGTAAATATTTAGCCAGTAGTTCACGCACGGCAGCCTCTGGTTGCGCGCCTTGTAAGCCATCTACAGGCTGCCCATTATGCATAACCATAATTGTGGGCAGGCTTTGTACGCCAAACTGCCCCGCCAAGTCTTGTAGCGCTTCGGCGTTTACTTTGGCCAATAGAAATGCACCGTCGTATTCTATGGCCAGCTTTTCCAAGATCGGCATTAAGCTTTTACAGGGCTCGCACCAGTCTGCCCAAAAGTCGACCAAGACCGGCCTAATTGCCGATTCATCTATCAGGTATTGTTTTGCGTTGTCGTAAGTTATATCAACGATATGCTCATTGGTCGTTGGTAAAACAGAATTTGGATCCACAGTGCCCTCCGGCTAATAAAATGTAGTGATATTAATCATGTTGCAGCGCATTAATCATCCTAGCGCTTGCATGTTTACGCTGCGCATCATAGCCTACTTACAGAGCGATTTGCCGAGTCGTAAGACTGCCGCATACTGCTGCAACTTACTACAAAGTAACACCGCTGAAAAATGAAGCCCATACAAACTCCCCTCTCTCAGTTTGTATGGGCTTTTTCGTTTACTGCCCAAGCCAAAAGCTAATATGTACTCGGTAATACTCCCATAAAGCGTTTATAGTAAGGAAGCACTCAAAGGCTCACTTCACTCAAAAGCTAATCGCCATGACTACGCCATCCACCTTCGGAAAAATTTTCATTAATATCAGCTGGATCTTACTGATTATCGGCTTGGGTTACCTGTTTCAAAAAATGTTGGAGCACAAAGAAAATCCCAACCAAAACCCCACCAGCCTTAACACTGCGGCCTTTACAGAAGTGGTGCTCACGCGCAACCAACAGCACCACTATGTGGCCAGCGGCTACATCAACAATTTCCCCGTTACCTTTCTGGTCGATACTGGCGCAACCCACGTTTCTGTTGGTGCTGACCTAGCCGAGCGCATAGGGCTAGAGCGTGGCTATCAAGGTATTGCCCATACTGCCAATGGCAATACAACCACCTACGCCACCACCCTCGACAGCCTGAATATCAGCGATATCCACTTTGAGAATGTTCGTGCCAGCATCACCATGGGTATGCAAGGCGATTCCGTTTTGCTGGGTATGAGCGCACTTAAAGATGTTGAGCTAACCCACAAGAATGGCAAGCTGACCATTCGGCAACACAACTAAGAGGCCTGTTAAAGACTATTGTTCAAAGCTGAAACCTGGCGAGTAACCGTGAAAACCATCGTAATCTTGCTTACTTAGGGGTACGCCAAAATGCCTCGCAATACCATAAACAGCATTCAAGTGAAAAAAGAAGTTAGGCACAATATAAAGCGTAATAAAATCTTCCGCAGGCAAACTAACATCACTGAACCCGGCTTTTTCACTGAGCACTGTAGAAGAGGGGCATTGTTGAGTCGGTAGCTGTTTTAAATGCGCGATGGTTTGCTCTATTTGTTGATGCAGTGCATCTACCGTTTCAATATCACTATCAAAGCTGACTACTGGCTCTCCCACTAGCGGGCAACACCCTCGTAAAGTGAAATTTGCGGCAGCTCGCACCTGATTCACTAAAGGCAACATATCCGTGTGCAGACGAGCACCGAGCAATTCATCCCCCTTCGCCTCCTTAATAAGCCCCAGCACATGCTGTAATTGTCGTAAATAATGCTCAAATAAACGAATCGGTTCAAACATATTATGTCTCCTTGAATCTTCGATATAATCGCACGCACACGCCCGATTAAAAACCCAACTGAGCAATAACATGACACCCGAAAAAAAAACAGAGATAGAAGCCGCTACCTTCCGCCGCCTACTTAAGCACCTAGACGACAATAAAGATGTGCAGAATATCGATTTGATGAACCTTGCAAGCTTCTGCCGCAATTGCCTAGCCAAATGGTATGGCACTGCGGCAGAAGAAGCCGGGGAGCAAAGCAGTTACGAACAAAGCCGCGAAGCGGTGTACGGAATGCCTTACAGTGAATGGAGAGAGAAACACCAAAAGCCCGCTACACCAGAACAACTCGCGGCCTTTAATAAAGCTCAGTAATCTTTTAATTTCGAACTAGGCGCACTCTTAATTGCTCGCCAGCAGAGCCGTTAACAAAAGCGCCGTCAGAAAAATCAATCGCCCAAACAGTCGGCTGCGAAAAGTAAATTAGCGGGGTGGATGTCCAGAAGACGCTCCCCATTGTTTCGCTACCTAGCGGAAATAGCTGACTATTCAGTGCCGGCAAACGGCACTGATATTCA
>NZ_CEXWTU010000226.1:0-7728 GCF_982758155.1 Marinagarivorans sp.
CAATAACAGAAGCGATACGGCCAACGCCAAGTTCTTTGATCGCGGCTTCGGCTTTGCTTAGCGTGCTTTCGGCGCTGCGTGGTGGTGTATCGCGGCCATCTAAAAAGGCATGCAAGTATAGTTTTTTAGCGCCGCGCTCTGCTGCAAGCTTAAGGGCGGCCAGCATGTGGTCTTCGTGGCTGTGAACACCACCATCAGACAATAAGCCAAAGATGTGTACGGCTTTATCGTTGGCAACTGCCTTATCAACGGCATTGGTGTAAGCACTGTTTGTGAAAAAATCACCATCGACAATGGCTTTGTTAATGCGAGTGAAGTTTTGGTACATTACACGGCCAGCGCCGAGTGTCATGTGGCCCACTTCAGAGTTACCCATTTGGCCTTCAGGTAGGCCTACTTCTAGGCCAGAAGTCGCAATCAACGTGTTGGGTGAGTTCTCACAAACGCCTTTCCACACAGGGGCTTTCGCGTTGGCAATAGCGTTGTATTTGTTGACTTCGGAATAACCAAAACCATCGAGAATCAACAGGACAAGGGGTTTCTTTACATCGCTCATACAATACCTTCGGACTTTTGCTAGAAAATAGCCGCTATTCTAAACCTTTTGGCAGGTTTTGCGAGCGGGCTTCGCTCGGTTGGTGGGGTGGATGAGGCTGTTGGCTTAATCATTATCCAGTAAAGCGGCATCAAACCAGACTTTGGTATAAGCCCCTGCAATCAGAAACCGATAACCCGGTGGCAGCGCTAAGAAGCGATCGGCCTCCGCTAGGCTGCGTTGAATGTTTCCAGCCGGCAGTACACTAAAAAATCCCTCATCAGCGGGTAGCTCGGCACCGCACCAAACAGACCAACCACAATGGCCCTCGCTCGGGCTGCGTCGCAGGCCGTTAATTGGCAGCTGGCCAATCGTTTCTTTGGCGATATTCATTAAGGCGTTATCGTGTGTAGGGCAGGGTATGGCGCCGTGTTTAATGCACATTTCCTTTTGAGTGGGCAAAATAGAGTTCCTTCTTTAAATAGGGTTCGTTGGCGTTTCATAATTTGTAACTATTCAGCTATCTGCTAAATCGAGTGCTAATTAATCATTTTCTAGGCCGCTCAAGCCATCCATGGGCACTATACACGCGCTCCCGGCGCGTGAATGCCTAGAAAACAATCAATCAGCCCTCTAGGTGAGCAATATTTTTCTATAGCTGAATAGTTACCATAATTTATGAACGCGTTTATCGGGCAAGAGCACTGTGCCCATCACCACGCGCATACGTTAACATACGTTTTTACTCGATCACGAACACACATTATGACATCAGGCGTAACCTCAAAAAATAATGACCTTAAAGCGATTCCTACTCCGGCTTTTAATACCGGTAGTTTGAGTTTCCGCGTGTTGTCGTGGTTGTATTTTGGCGGCTCGTTAAAGCAAACTGGCTGGCGGCAGAGGGTTGAAGGTTTAGATGTCAGGCAGCCTGCGCTACCTCAGTGGTTGGCGGCGGGCACCATTGGGCGCAAGGTTCAGGCGGTGTCTTTTTTACTGTTACTGCTCGGTGGGTTGCTCGGCGTAAGCACGATGGTAGGTGCGTTAAGTTATTCGGGTGATACCCCGGTTAACCTTTGGTTGATGCTGGGTTTGTTTTGTATTTTACCTTTTGTTTTAACACTCAGTAGTACAATTACAGCACTGCGTTTATCTGCGCGGCACCCTCCTTTTTTGTTAGAACTTTTTGCGCGTGCAACGCAGAAAATCGCCAGGGGTGTGAATGCACAAGAACTGTTAATGAGCGCTGCGGGGCGGTTGTGGTTATTTCGGCAGCTGCAGTGGTTGGGGGTTATTTTTCAAATAGCGCTTATTGCCAGCTTTATGTTGGTACTACTCTTTAATGACATTGCGTTTGGTTGGTCCTCCACTTTAATCACTGAAGCGCAATGGTTACCGACCTTTTTGAGTATTTTCACTGGGCCGTGGCAATGGTTGGTTGATGGCCCTTCTGAATTACTGATTTCACAAAGTCAATTTTATCGAGCCAGTTCGGTAATGGCTATGGTCGAAAATCCCGCTTTGCGGGGGCATTGGTGGCCACATATTGTAATGGCCATGATCGTTTACGGGTTAATACCGCGGTGTTTGTTGGTATTTTGGCTGTCTTATAAAACTAAAATGGTGTTGTTGAATGAGGTGGCGTGTAGCAGCATGCTCGATCAGTTTTACCAGGCCAGTAATAATCGCGCCACCCTAAAGCCTAAAATGCCGCCTGAAATACACAGTGCGGCAGTAGTGGATCAGGCGCTGTTAGCAGAATTAATATTGACGAACGAATGGGTGATTAGCTGGCAGCGCGATTTCTCGAGCGCACCTTGTGCTGTGCTGGGCTTAAAGAAATGGCAAGACGATGAGCGTTGGTTACAGGATAATGCCGCTAGCTTGGGCCGCGTTACCTATTTTTTAGTGCAAGAACAGCAAGTGCCAACGGCTGAGCTGGCAGACCTTTTTGCGATAGTGGATGAATTAAACCCGCAGGCCATTATTCAACTCATCGTATTGGTGACCATTGGCCATGAGAAGGACGCTGAGCGGTTAACGCATCAGCGTGAATCTTGGCGATATTTTGCTGCGGAGCATGCTAAGGCAATTCTTTTTGTGCAGGACTTAAAGCGGCAAGAGGGTAATTGCACTGGCGATACGCAACAGGTGAATACCGATGAAAAATGAACCGATTTTTGCGGTGGTGGGGCACCCTAATAAAGGTAAGTCCAGCATTGTAGCCGCGCTAACACATATTGATTCCGTGTCTATTTCGGCCTTGTCGGGTACAACAACGCAGGCCCAGTCATTCAGTTTTAATTTGGCTGGGCAACCTTTATATCATTTGGTGGATACGCCGGGTTTTCAGCGGCCGCGACAGCTATTAGATTACATCGAGCAGCATGCCAGTAATGCCTCTGAACGTTTAACGGCTATCCGTACATTTATTACTGAGTACCATCAGAAGAATCATGCACAGCAATCGTCGCCTCGCTTTAAAGATGAGGTGGAATTGCTAAGCCCGATATTAGAGGGGGCGGGTGTTATTTATGTGGTAGATGGTTCTGTGCCTTATACCCCAGAGTACGAAGCGGAAATGACGCTGCTGCAATGGACCGGCCAGCCCCGCATGGCATTAATCAACCCTATTGGTGGTGAACAATATGTTGCAGAGTGGGAGAGCGCTTTAGGGCAATTTTTTAGTTTAGTGCGCGTATTTAATCCTATGACTGCCACCGTGGATAAACAGTGTGCGATTTTATCGGCTTTTGCGCAATTAAGTACACAGTGGCAAGCAAGCTTAGAACGTAGCCAGCAACTTATTCTTCAGCAAGAAAAGCAGCACGCGGTGCAAGCCGCTTTTTCAATCTGCCAATATCTGGCAGAAGTTTTGAGTTACTCCACGGCCTTGCCGTTACCCAGTAATGCTTTAAAAAATACTTTGATGCAGCAATTACAAACCCAGTACAAGCATGCCTTAAAACAACGAGAAGAGCAGTTTCAAGCGACGATTACGGTACTGTATGCACATCAAAATTTGCAAGCTAAGGGTGAAGAACTAACGTTAGATTTCCCCGATATTTTTGATCAAAGCGCTTGGTATTTATTTGGCCTTACGCGGCAAAAGTTGGTTGCACTATCGGCATCGGCGGGCGCGGCGGCGGGCGCATTATTGGATCTCGGAATAGGGGGGGCATCATTAATGACCGGTGCTTTATTGGGCGGTATTACCAGCGGCGCGGCATCGCTGTACTTTTCAGCCGAACCCGAAAAAATACGTTTGAAAAAAATGCCATTAGGTGGACAGCAATTATTAGCTGGACCGGTTAAAAACTTACAGTTCGCGTTTGTATTATTGGGGCGTGCACTCAGTTTTCAGCGCGCTGTAGCGCAACACTCCCATGCTAATCGTGATGTGTTAGAGCTGGAATACAAGCAAAGCGAGCATTGGCTGCAGGCTTTGGATAAAACGCAGCAATTGGCACTAACGCGTTTATTGCAAAAATCGGGTAAAGGCTTAAGTGCGCGCGAGTTAGAAAAAATGCAGGAAATGGTGGGTGCGCTGATTGTTGCTGGGTGAGTTTGCGCCTCTTGAACTTGAACTTCAGCTTGAGCTTCCCTCGCCCCTAAAACAACTCAACACCGCTATCGGCGCGGGGAGGTTTGTGTTGTTGCGCTAATAGTTTTAGCGCTCGATCGTCTATGGGTTCGATGGGGTTGGGTTCGGGTGTACGGGGGTTGTTAGGGAGTGGTAAGTTAATAGAGAAGCAGCTACCAATGCCTTGTTGGCTTTCTACGTCGATATGGCCTCCATGCATTTCGGCAAATACCATGCTAATGGCTAGGCCTAAGCCCGTGCCTTCTACTTTACGACATAATTCAGAGTCAATTTGAACAAAATTACCGAAGAGGCTTTTTTGGTCTTCCTCGCAAATGCCAATGCCGCTATCTTGTACTGCAATACATAAACAATCGCCTAACTTTTTATGCTGATGAGTATTAACATCAATATAAACAAACCCCTGCGCCGTGTATTTAATCGCGTTAGAGACTAAGTTCATCACCATTTGAGTAAAGCGTGTTTGATCGATACAAATAGGTAGGGGCGACTGTGCAATGCTAAGTTTGAACTCTAGTGTATTACTTTCTGCAATCGGTTGTAGTTGCAAGAAAATGTCGTTGATCAATGTTGCAGCGTCTTGTAACTCAGGGTGTATTTCCATTTTACCTGTTTCAATTTTAGACATGTCTAAGATGTCGTTAATCACAGATAAAAGATGGTCGCCGTTGCGCTTGATGGTATGTAAATGTTTTTGTTCACGCTCAGTAATTCTGCCATCCAATTTTTTTATAAGGCGCTCGGTAAAGCCAATAACCGAGTTCATTGGGGTGCGCAGTTCGTGCGACATTGTGGCTAAAAACATGGTCTTTGCGCGGCTGGCCGCATCGGCTTCTTCTTCGTTATGAATTCCTTTTGCGCGCGCTTCAAAGCAGTTGCCTAGCACCGTTAGGTTGTCGAGAAGGCGGCCAAAATGCATCTCATTTTGGACCGGCATATCATGCACCATTATTGTGGCATGGGTGAAGGTGATGATCACGTCAGTCCCTAAGTGGTGAATGCGCCCTTGGTTGTGATACTTAAGCATGGTATGTCGAATTTTAGGAGCAGAGTGTTTTGCAATCCTAAGCGATAGGTTGTCATCCACCACAATCAACGCGCTACAGCTAACGCCAAAGACTTCAACCGCTTGAAATAATGCGTCTAATAGCTCGTCGTAGGTTTTGCAGTTGTACGACGCTAAAATAAAGCGCGATACCTCACCTAGTTCACTGCTGTTAGACATGGAAAGTAGTGCGATTTCGCTAGCTTCGTGTAAGTCGCGTTGCAGTTTTTTTAATAGATTACTGCGTCGGCTCAACTGTTGAATTTTGTGGTGTAGTAACTGAGCGGAGTAATCGGTAAATATAAAATCGTCTTCTTCCGAAAAGTACTCGCTTATTTCTGGTAATAAATCTTCTGTGGTTATAAAAAGGATGGCATAAGTTTTAGCTGTGTTGGGGTGCGGTGCTAATGCTTTAAGCGCCGTTATAATCTCGTTCGCTTGCCAGCCGTCTGTAAAAAAAATAATCACTTGCGCGGGTTGTAATAATGGGCGCTCAGTTTGTTTTTCGAGGATTGAATGGCAGCTGGTGTGGCATTCGGTAATGTATTGGTGGTCCAAAGATGATTCGATATACGTGCAGTGTTCTTCTGCGAATTTAGAAACGACAAATACGTTAGTTTTTTTCATAGGGTTATTGTCGGACTAGAATATCGAGCTCATCCACGAATCCGTGAAATGTTGTTTCGATTTGATCGCTATATTCGGTCAGTTGTTTAAGGTCTTCAACGCCTTTGTCTATGGCCTCCATTAAGGCTTGTTCTTGTGTTTCTTCTAGCCCTAAACCAAAAATAATGTGCTCAATCTTTTCATTAATAGAGAGTAATATTTTATGGGTGTTTTCTTTTTGGTGGTGCACAAGGTCACCGATATCGTTAAGGCTGCCTTGGCTTTTTTGCAGCATGGCCAGTAGTGCGCGTTTGCGCTCGGATTCGAGTTGATGCTCTATTTCCAAGGCGCGACAGCGGGCCTGCGTTCCGGCGAGGAGCGAAACAAGGTTATCTTTAATGCGGCCGTAAGCATCGGGTTTATCCACGGGCATATTGCGCACCAAAATCGATATGCTCGGGTCGTTAATCAGTGTGCGGGCGCCAAAATCTAGGATGCGGCCTGCCTGGTGGCAGCGAGCAAAAACTTTGGCCTCCATCGAGGTGTTTTCGCAGCCGTAAAATCCGGTGTGGTAATCCATGCGAAACATTAAACAAGCGTTCAAGCCGAAATCACTTAATGTGCTTAATAAGCTTTGCGCGAGTTTCTCAACGCTTTTACATTGATAACTTACCTGCATAAATTGAATAATTTGGCCGAGTTCAGCGCTAGTGCTCATCGCTTGAAACGCCGTGCTCATGGCTTCCTTGCCTTGCTTTTCTATATTTTTAGCTTGCAGGTATTGCTCTAGTACTTTAGCGACGGTGTCTACAAGTTGCTGGGCTTGAAACGGTTTTGTAATGTAATCTTCAGCGCCAAATTCATATCCTTTAAGGCGCTCTTCTGTGGAGGCGAGTGCGGATACAAAAATGACAGGCGTTAATGCCGTTTTAGGGTTTTGTTTGATCTTTTGGCATACTTGGTAGCCATCCATATTGGGCATGTTAACGTCGAGTAAAACTAAATCGAAATCTTCGTTTTGCATGAGATCTAGGCAAGCAAGGCCGCTGAATACGCTTTTAACGGCATAATCTTCCTCGAAGATATCTTCGAGTAGCTCGCAGTTGTCTTCGTTATCATCGACAATCAGAAGCTTAACTGAGGTGTTTTTCATGCTGCGGTACGCCTTTTCGCGCCTCAAATTTCATTGCATCGTTAAAGTGTAGATGATGAAAGACTAATTGGCAGGCGCGCGCAGGGCGACTTTCGAATTACTTTATCCGCCCCCTGGGCAGGGCGGGAGGTATACATTAATGATAGAGAAAGGCCGGTTTATTTTAAGGTTAGGCGTTTGGCCCTTACTTCTAGGTTTTTTAGCAACCCGTGGGTCGGTTCCTAGCCAAAGCCCGCCCTTTTTTAGCGGCTAGGCGAAGCTTCCAATCGCCTTCGTGTTCTTGTGTGCAGGCTTCTTCGGTATCAAACAGCACTTGATTTTTGGGCGAGCTAACCTTTACGCCGGCTTTAAACAGCTTGGCTTGCACGTTATTTTGCATTTGCAGGGTGTGTTGTTCCTGCGCTGCTTGATCTAGGCTAGCTTGGGTATCGAAAATGCAAGTTACCAGTAAGCTGGCGGGAAAATTGGTGAAATCTAACTGATGGGTCAGCCACTGGAAGCCGGGCACGTCTTTCAAGCTTTGCTCGCAAACGGTAATAAGGGCTAGGCGAATGTTGTTGTCTGTGCGCTTCTGGGTCTTACTTTGTGGTTTAGCCATTTCTAGTACCTAGTGGAGTTTGTTCGCGATTATAGATTTTTTGCTCTCTGCGCGCCCGTTAAAAGTAAGGATGGGTAGCTACCTATATGTGGCCTTGTTCTTGAAGCGAGGGTAGCGGTTGTTGTGCGCCATGCTTTGTGGCGTAATGCGTTCCTTTTTGTAACTATTCAGGTGGGCTCGAAATAAT
>NZ_CEXWTU010000227.1:0-7710 GCF_982758155.1 Marinagarivorans sp.
AGATAAGGAGGTCGAGATCAAGCATTAGTGGATGAAATATTGTTTCCTCGCCCCTTACTCGCAAGCGTTAACCATTAGCATCTCTAGGCCGCCACCCAACGGCGGCCTATTCGCCAACCATTACGGCATTATATGAATCACACCAACACCCAATCACTAAGCCACCAACGTGGTTTGATGGCGCTTTACGCCGCGTCGATAATTATTGCAATTAACGGTGTATTCTCAAAAGTAATCCCCCTAGACGCTATCACAATCACCTTTACACGCTGCCTTATCGCCTTTATCGCAATGTGTTTCATATTGCAATTCCAAAAAAATAAAAATTTGTTTCGACTTCAACACAAAAGTAGTTACTTGAAAATTTTGGTCATTGGTGCACTAATGTCTGTGCACTGGAGCAGTTTCTTTCACGCCATGCAAGTATCCACCGTCGCCATAGGTATTTTAGCGCACTACAGTTTTCCAATTATCACCGTACTACTAGAGTCTTTTCTCAATAAGAAACGCCCAAAAAGACAAGACATCATCTCGGGCCTCGTGGTTTTAGGCGGTGTCGCGATTATGGTTCCATCATGGAATTTAGACAGCAGTGCCTTCTTAGGCGTGAGCTTTGGTTTATTATCGGCTGTCGCTTGGTCGACACGCAATGTTTTACAGGGCCGCTGGCTTGCCAATGAGTCTGGGCAAAGCATTATGACCTACCAACTTCTAATGGTGGTTATTTTCACTGCGGCATTTTGTAACTTCCCAGCACTCTCGCAAACAACAACCGAAACATGGTTAATCTTATTAGCACTGGGCATTGTAAGTACCGCTTTGGGCCACACCCTATTCTCTATTGCCTTACGTGTTATCAACGCAAAATCGGTAAGCCTGATTAGCTGCCTTCAGCCCCCTATAGCTATAGGCCTCAGCTGGCTAATAATTAATGAAACGCCCACATTAGGTACAGTGCTGGGGGGGAGTATTATTCTGTGCGTTGCCCTATACGAAGCCTTTCAGGTAAAACCTAACCCTGCTTGACATAGATCAAACTGAATTAACGCAGTTACTCTAGGATTAATCCGTCCAGCGTCTTTTTACTCTCGCTTAGCAGATAAAAAGACGACGCATCCACCGAATAGAGAACTGCAAAATGATAGAAAATCACAGCCTAGCTAACGAGTTCCCCGAATACAAAGACGCTATTCACACCCTAAAAATGAGCAATAATCATTTCGCCAAATTGTTCGAGGAATACCACAGCGTTGACAAAGAGATTCACCGCATTGAGCAAGGTGCTGAAAACACGACAGACGAATACTTAGAAGGCCTTAAAAAGAAGCGTTTGCACAGTAAAGACGAGTTATTCAACATACTGCAAAAGCATGAAAAAGAAACTGTTTAGCGCATATAACTGAACGATAACTTGACTACCACTACTCGTGTAAAAAGTAAAAGTCAGTAAAGAAGTACACCATCATATGCGACCAAGCAGATAACAATCGCTGCGGGTCGCTTGTATTTAGATCTCGAATTTTGGGTAGCCCTTCAGCACCTAGTTCACAATAATTATTGGCATGCTGCGCTAGCGTCATCGGGGCTGCCTGTACTTCAAGGGTTTGCCAAACGGCAATAAAGGTATTTATCGCCTCTGTAATTTCGGGGCTGTCAACGGCATAATCTAGCCCCTGCGTTAAAGTAAACAATTCAACCATTTGCTGGCGAATAACCTGGCTTCCCCGCCCCGCTAAATCAACCACATCCACACTAATCTGTGCTGGTTCAACCCAATCAATAGGGGTAAGAATATCGGCCCGCAATTGTATATCGGTATAATTTTTTCCATCGAAGGTAATATCAGCATAACCCTTCTCCAATATAATCATGCCACCGGCCTGCAAACCCGTCACCTTTTGTGCTTCGTGACTCAAACTAATAGCATTACTCGCTTTACGTGCATCGAATAATACCGTGCCATCAGTCGCCACCAATTGAAACTGATCAAATACAACCGGCCCAATGCGCTCAGCATTTAGATGACTAATCCGCAATTTATTTTGCCCAGGCAATAAACTTAAACTCAACGTTATACGCTGAGGTTGCGCCAATTCAATCCATTGCCAATCGTGTGAAAAAGGTGACACGTAACGCGTTTGATTACGCAACAAACGTTGGCTGCTAGCATCGCGATTAGCATCCAACAATACAGTTGCACATGCTAGGCTTACCGCTTGGCTTTCAGCCACATTGGCCATTAAACTATTTTGTACTTTGGCCCGTTCAGTAACACCGATGCTATCGATACCGCCATAATAAATGCGAAACTGATCATCCATATAGCTCCAAAAACCATTATTCGCCCAAAAATCTTCGCGTTCACCCCAAGCAAATCCGACTAAGGCTTTTACTTTATTCTCAAGCTCTTCAGGTGTTAATAAACGCACACCAGACAATGCGACAGAATCATTTATAGGCGTATTGTCATCAAGCACTACATGCTCTGCGCGAAACCACTCACTCATCACCATAGCCACTAACAAATCTTTTAATTGATAAGCTGCTTGACCATCAAAACCCTCACGAAACTGCTTAGCCAACAAACGAATAAAATGTTGTTGCTGTAGGTATAAAGGCGTTTTATCTGAGACAAAAGGCAACAGATCATCACTCATAACGGCTGGCCACCAAAATTTTACAGCGGCTTCAGCAAAGCGCTCATCCTTTGTAATATGGTGCCCTAATTCTGCCAATGATTGATCACTATCATTAATGAATCCCCCTTCAAACCCAGGACTTCGCATATCCTTATACCAAAGATCACTCTCCCGGTAAGGACTATCATCAGCATGTTTATAGCTCCCTGGGAGCGCATCCATCCCCCCCCAACTGGAACGGTACCAACCATCAACACCAAAATTTTGAAAAGCACCCGCTACAGGATCGAGAGTTTCATGACATACAGCACAAGCGTCATTATTTAAGGTAGGATTTTTGGTATCGGTTAGTGCATCGCCGGCAATTGTTCTTGCTGCTATATTCTCAACTTCAACTCCTAAGAATAAACGATAAACCATTTTGGCACGCAAACGATTTCGGTTGGTATCACTACTGGGGTAGCGCGCTAAAAATGCAGGCTCGTTTAAAATGCCGGCATGTGGGTAATCGACCCATTCACCATGCTGGTCAATTCGCAAACCGATAGAGGGGTCCAAATATTGCTCATGACCAGGCTGCATTAATATTTGGCCGTTATTTTTAATCGGCTGCACATCAAATTTATTACCGTGCTCAAACACAGCTTCTTGGCGCATGTAATCTGCCATACTCTGATTACCCAAGGTGTAATCAGCCGTAACAATATCTGTGTAAGGCTGGTCGTTCATCACGGTGTAAGCGATTAACGCCAAGGGCCCTCGCACCATGCCATGATAAATATCGTGATTCCAACGCTCGAACGGCCAAATATCGTTCTCTTCATAAGCAAAATAACGCTTATTTGAACCTACCGGGTAATAAGGCGCAAAACCATTACTCAACTCAAAAAACTGTCCATTTAAAAAGCTATCAGTCAATAGCTGATCATTAGCGCCGCGTATTAAAAACGCTTCAAAACCTGCAGTTCCCATTAATTCTTTTAAGACTTTTTTGAGTTCTTCCTCACTGCGTATTGCACGATCAACTTCGTCACGCGTCGGTAAACGCCCCGCTAAAATTAACGCCGCACGGCGTAACGTTTTATGCAACGGCTCTAACTGCGTCGAAGTGAATGCGGGTTTTATACTTTGTGACTCCGGTAATGTAAGAGCCAACCACGCCTCAACATCGCCATACGTTTGCTGCTGTTGATTAACAATAGCGCCGCCGCCATGACCATCAAACCCAGTTATTTTTCGCAATAACTGATCACCATCGCTTAACGTCAATACATAACTCTCGAGGATTCTTGCGTTTTCATAATTGTTATTCTGCATGAAGATTAACGGTGTTGCTCCCGCCATACCTTGATCAACATGACACGCAATACAATAGGTATTCACCAACGAGGGCGCTAGGGTTTCATTAAACAACTGCCAAGGCTTCGGCCAAGTATCCACCGAGGGCTGTTGCGGTTGAATACTTCCACTGCTATTCGCAGCTGAACTACTGAAGCTCGATATAGATAGCCTGCTTGTCGATGAACTCGCAGTAGTAGCGACCGAGGAAGAGGAAAACAATACGCTTGCTTGGCTCATCACCGTTTGCTTTGCTATAGATGACTGTATGCTGGACTCAGAGCGCGGCGGTACTATTATAGGGGCTAAGGGAGCAGCATCACCCGGAGCATGCTGCGAAGTGTTATTTTGAACGGCTGCCGAATCAACAGCGTTATCGCCACCGCCACCACAACCATACAAACAACAACTTAGCGCCAGCAAACACCCCTTACCCCAATAGCGCCCCAAGTACTCTTGCATCCAATACAAGCCTTCCATTAAACCCCCTAAATCAACCACCTTTTTCAAGGTTATTACCAGACACTCTATCTGTACGTCCTATTTATGACTGATTTAAGTATAAGAGTCCTATTACAGCGGGGCTTGCGGGCGAGAAAGCCAAAAGCACCTTTCATCGCGACAACAGTGTGTGCACTAACTCGGTTTGACCATCAATCCTTTTATAGCGCCATTGGTGCTGCGGTGGCGCCAAAATCAACACCACCCATAAACTAGCCCCTACACTGAAGTTACAAAGCAGTGGGCAAGGATTTGTAGGAGATATCCTACACAACACATGAGTGATCACATCTTTGCGGATGCAAGCCACACAGGGATAATGCGCACACAGAATGACGGTCAACGGGACACTGGCTAGATTAAAAGAGCAGGAGCTCTCAGGAATAAGGGATGGATTAAGCCTAGGGAATGCATGATGCAGCGGGCAAGCAGGATGAAACAACGGAATGTGAGGACTAAGGAAAAATAGGATTAGGACGTATAAAGCACTAGGACTGTGCGGCTGGATGCCAACAAAAACAGGACGTAAGGGATAGCAGTAACAGGAGCCGTAACCCAGAGGATGGATAAATTTAAAACCCCTATAGCCACAAGCTAGAGGGGTTTTTTATTGCCCGAATGAAATAGACACCCACATCGTCCAGCCAAGCACAATATTTATCGCGTATTGTTAATGTAATCACAACGGCAACTAGAACCCAGCATTTAAGCCCACTTACTTCTATAATCTCAGCTTTGCCTTCGGACTCAGCTCATGTTTGATTATCGCGATGCCACCGCCCCTATTGAAGAACGAATTAAGAACCTCCTCACCCAGATGACACCCGAGGAGAAAATTGGTCAAATGATGGTGCTTCCGTCCAAGGTGGAAGGCAATATCGACAAAATTGAAGCGTGGAATGTCGGTAGTTACTTTCATTGTGCCGGCGACAAAACACAAGAATTACAAAAACGTGCCGCCAAAACCCGCTTAGGCATTCCCATCATTTTTGCCATTGATGCCATTCACGGTCACTGCTTCGAAAACAACGCAACAGTATTCCCCACTCAATTAGCCGCCTCCTGCTCTTGGGACCACAATGTGATGTACAACATGGGCCGCGTGACAGCCACCGAAGTTAGAGGCTGCGGCATTCATTGGACATTCTCTCCCGTTTTATGTGTCGGCCGCGACACCCGCTGGGGTCGAATCAATGAAACCTTTGGTGAAGACCCCTGGCTAATTGGCGAAATGGCTTCGGCTATTATCAAAGGCTACCAAGGTGATTCGCTCAACGCCGACGATACCGTAATGGCCTGCGCCAAACATTATGTGGGTTATGGCGAAACACTCGGCGGGCGCGATGCCTACGAATCCAGCATCTCGCAACGCACCTTGCTCACACACTTTCTCCCCCCTTTCGAAAAAGCCGTAAAAGAAGCCAAAGTAGCGACGCTAATGGCCGGCTATCAATCTATCGATGGCACACCCTGCTCTGCCGACCCTTGGTTAATGCGCGACATCCCTAAAACACAATGGGGAATGGATGGTTTTGTTGTTACTGACTGGGATAACGTTGGCGCGCTTCACGAAAAACAGCTTGTCGCCAGCTCATACGCCGAAGCCGCCAATATCGGCGTAAAAGCCGGTAACGATATGATAATGACTACACGGACTTTTTACGATGCAGCACTGCAGCAACTTAAAAGCGGTGAGTTAGAAAGCCATTGGGTAGACGACGCCGTCTCACGCATATTGCGCTATAAATTCAAACTGGGGCTTTTTGATGAGCGTCGCTATTGTGACCTTAGCGTAAAAGATGACATTGTCGGTAAGCCAGCGCACTGGCAGCACGCGTTAGATGCGAGCCGAAAAAGTATTACCCTATTAAAAAATAACAGTAACGCATTACCTTTAGACGCTACGCAATTACAGAAAATTTTAGTCGTAGGCCCCAATGCCGATAACGTTAAAGCACAGCTGGGGGATTGGTCTTTTGGCTCTTATCAAGCTGGCGCGACAGACGATAAAATGCATAAAAGTAGTACCGTTACTGTTTTAGGCGGCATTAAGGCACACCTTTCAGAACACAATATCGATACAACCTATATACAAGGCGCCCACTGCGCCGATGAAAACATCGATAGCATTAGCGAAGCGGTAACCCAAGCAAAAAACAGTGATGTTATTATCGCCTGTATTGGCGATACCTTATCGCAACAAGGTGAGTTTCACGATCGCTCCGATCTCACTTTAGGCGGCAAACAACAAGCTCTACTCGAAGCACTAAAGGCGACAGATAAACCGTTAATTGTTGTTTATATTGCTTCAAAACCCTTAGCGATTAGTTGGGTAAAAGAAAATGCCGACGCTTTACTCTGCGCCTTTAATCCCGGCGCAAAAGGCGGCACGGCAATCACCGAAGCACTCTTTGGCGAACTCAATCCGTCAGGAAAAATCACCATATCGTTCCCTTATAGCGTTGGCCAACTGCCAGTTTACTACAACAGTTACCCTGGCTGGCACTCTGTTTTATCTGACAGGTTAGAGGGTGCAGAGCGCTATTTTGATGCCCCGAAAGAGCCCGTTTTTAGCTTTGGTGAAGGGCTTTCTTATACGCAATTTAGCTATACCGATTTAAAAACATTAACGCCACAACTAACCGCAGAACAAACCTTACGCGTATCAGTACAACTGGCGAATACCGGTGCGCGCGAAGGAACGGAAATTGTACAACTGTACATTCGCGACCTTTACAGCTCAGTGGTTACACCGATTAAAAACTTACGTGCATTTAAGCGCGTAACATTAGCCGCAGGGGAATCTACCGAGGTAATATTGGAAGTTGGCTACTGGGATCTCGCGCTAATTAACCGTGCCTTAGAGAAAGTCGTCGAAGCCGGCGAGTTTAACGTTATGGTAGGCTCATCATCAAAAGATGCAGATTTAATAACAGAGAAATTCTGGGTTAAATAAAACAGTGAGATAACACCCCTCTTTTTGTGACAACAGAAAGAGGGATGTTTAGCATTAAGTTTACGTCACCCCCAGCACTTAATCGTCTCTGGTGAGCACTTCTAATAACTCTATCTCAAAGATTAAATCCGAGTTCGCAGGAATGAGTTTGCCCATGGATCGCTCACCATAAGCTAAGTGTGCAGGCACTTCTAACTTACGCTTCCCACCGACCTTCATGCTTAAGGGGCGTGCATTAAATAACTTCCCGTTTTTGAATTCCTGGGTGCACGCTTG
>NZ_CEXWTU010000228.1:0-7681 GCF_982758155.1 Marinagarivorans sp.
GTACCAAAGCTCGAAGGCCTGATCGACGGCGAACCCCATGGCGACGTAGTAGGCGGAAGTTTGGGGTGAGTTTTGTACTTTCGCCAGGCCAAATATACGTTGAACACCACCACCACCACCATCCTCGTCATCAGCCAGCAGAGAATCCTCTCCGCGCACTGCCGTGGCGAAAAATGCTGAGGCCTTGATACTTTTTCCGACCCATTGTGCTGCATCCGGTGAGCGCGCAACAACGGTGCCGTATTGATCGAACAGGGTGAGAACAGTATTTTGAGGAAGTTCGTGGCGGGCAAATTGTTGGTTCATCCAGTCTACGCTCAGAATGGCTCCAATAACGGCGACTACTTGACCTGCATCATCCAGTACTGGGTAGCCCTCGCCGATAAAGGGGCGACCATTGATCCGACTGAAGGAAAGCCCACCCATCGCTAAGCCGCGGTTTTCCAGTGTCTGGGCGAAAGATGGATTGTCTTTTACGTTAAGAGGCCCCGGTAGCGGCCTAGCGCTGCAGAAAACGGAGCCATCAATATCGGCTACAACAAGGTTCAGGTATTGCGGGTAGCGCGGTAACAGATCGGAGAAAAGCGCGCTGCATTGTGCTGCGTGCTTCTCGCGGACCGCTGGAATGCGTGACAAGGTTAGCAGCAATTCTTCTGCGCGCTCGATGATTTGGCCCTGCTGAGCCGCGACTTCACGACTCGTGTTAACAGCAAGGGTGATCACGTCTTTGCGATGCAATCCCTGTTGTTCGTAGGCGGAATAGATGACTAACGCCAATACGGGAGTGATTACCAAAACAATTAGCCAGCTCAAGCGTGCGTTCAGGCTCATGGCGTTGAAAATTGTCATATCATTATCCCCCAGTCCACTATTAACTGGTTATGTTGTTGTGACAATTGAGAGACAAAATAAATTAAGCCTCTCTCAAAGAGGAATGAGTATTATCGGGCCATCAAATAATAAAGTGGCGGCCGATATTGCGCGGCTAAACAATAGCCCTTGTCATAACAATATCAAGTGGGCCTCAAGCCATTAATCCGACAAAAATTACCGGGCTTGGCTTGCGAATGCTAATAAACGTCACGAATTATCACCAGATATTATTTTCTCGTGCCTAAGCTAGGTTATCGAAATACGCTTGGTATACCCGCCAAGACTAGGAGGTTATCTGGGGCGTTTTCATTGCCTGCTTGAGTTTAAACCATTGATAGCTGAACCGCTTTAGACAATGTAAAACCACGCCCCTCATTAAAGTCAGTTGCTCTATATTCACACGCTACCGGCAGCCACTGAAATCTATATTCCAAATCATTATTACCCAGGAATTATTAGCTTCAAATTCTTCTTGTTTAAATGGTCCTAGCCCCGCAATCACGATAATTTTTTGGCTACTCTGAGGGTATTATGGCAATGGGCTTGCCGTTTTGCCGAGAATAAGCATTAGTGGATAAGGAGAGATGAATTCGATGGTTATTAATCTTGACGCGTATCACAAGGCTTATCTGACGATAGCCATGACCCTGTTAGTGAGTACGGCAGGGGCTCAAGAAATTGAAGAAGTTTTGGTCACAGCACAAAAACGTGAGCAATCGCTGCAAGATGTAGCATTGACAGTCCAAGTATTTGACGGTGTAAATATTTCCGATCGGGGCTTTGCTGACATCGAAAGTTTGTCTGAAAATATGCCGGCGGTTATCGTTTCGAGAACGGGAAACTCACAACGTATTATTATTCGCGGAGTGGGTTCCGGTACCAACAATGGCTTCGAGCAATCGGTCGGCACCTTTCTTGATGGAGTCTACATGGGAAGAGGCCGTCACTTAAGATCTAAGTTTTTCGACCTTAAGCGTATTGAGGTATTAAAAGGGCCGCAATCAACGTTATACGGTAACAATGTAACGGCTGGTGCGTTTATTGTTACCACTAATGATCCGACCGAAAATTTTGAAGGGCAACTGCGATTACTTGCTGGTAACGATGGCCAGTTTGATGGGGGGCTAAGCGTTTCCGGCCCAATCAGTAACGCTTTAAACGCTAGGGCTGCATTTTATAAAAGCAGCTTTGATGGCTACCTCTCCAACCCTACGGTCGGCGGTGAAGTGCCGCAAGATGACAACTGGGGGGGGCGGGTAGTGCTTCTGTTTGACGACGCCGGCAATATGACCGCTCGCTTGTCCTATGAACATCAAGATTTGCGTACTTTAGGTAATGTGGGTCAAGTGACTTATGACCCCAGCGCGGCAGCTGCGTTGGCCCCGGCAACTGGAGACCCCGGCGATTTCGACTATGTGGCCTATGGGGGAATGTTGTCCGGGTTTACCGCTATCAAGAATGGGCAGATTGAAGACGACAATACTTTCGATACTCTCAGCTTAAAGGCTGGCTTCAAAGGTAAAAACTACGTTCTGACCTCAATAACGGGTTACACCGAGTATGACTGGCACAATATTGTCGATGTAGCGCACCTGCAGCCCGACCTTGTTGCCCAAGAAACCAATCAGATATTTAAACAGTACAGTCAAGAGTTACGTATTGAATCGTCGCTGGGAAGCTACTTCGATTACCTTGCGGGGGCGTACTATCAAAAACAAGCGCTTGAACAGTTTATTACCATAGAGCTTCCCGGGCCGGGCGCCGTCATTCGCTCTCCTTCGGAACAAGATACGACAACCTGGGCAATCTTTGCTGAAGGCGTCCTTGCAGTATCCGATCACCTGCGCACAACACTCGGGGCGCGCTGGGGTTCAGATCGTAAATCAGTTTCCGATTCTCTTGTTTTTAATAACGCGGCTCTTGAAGGCTTGTTTGGCGCCTTTAATCACGACGTTTCCAGCAGTAGGAATAAAGACTATTTGTCTTGGTTGCTACGGCCTGAATTCGATGTCAACGACAACATCATGCTATATACCAGTGTCAACGTTGGCCATAAAATGGGCGGGTTTGATATCAACGGCTTAGGTGGCAGCATGGGCGCAGTGGCTGAGCCTGATTTCGAATTTGATGATGAGAAGGCGAGCCACTTTGAAGTTGGCGCCAAGGCAGCACTGCCGGAATATGCCGCTACGCTCAATGTCAGTGTTTTTCATACAGCGTACAACAACCTTCAGGTAACCCAGTTCACAGGTGCTGGTTTCAACGTGGGTAACGCAGCAGAAGCCGCTGTAAAAGGGGTTGAACTTGATTACCGGCAAGCCTTCACCGAAAAATTTATGGTATCCGTAACGGCCACTTGGCAGAAGTTTGAGTTCGATAGCTACCGTGGGGCGCCCTGTACTTCGCGACAGCGAGAGGGCTTAGATCTTGGATGTGACCTAGCCAGTAGAACGCAGGACCTTAGTGGGAAAACAGGGCAGTTTGCACCGGACTTTAGCGCTAATGTAAACCTGGATTACGAAGCGGACGTCTCGGGCTTATTAATCTTTCGTAGCAATTTAAACGTCGTTTATTCCGGTGAGTATTACACTGCACTCGGCTTGGATCCCAATCACCGCCAAGACAGCTATACAAAATTAAACGCTCGCCTAGCATTGGTGACAACGGACAATAGCTGGGAGTTAGCCCTCATAGGCAGAAACCTTACCGACGAAAAAGTCAGTGTGAATAGCTTTGATCACCCAATGTTCCCACTTACCTATGTTAAATATATTACCGCCCCCCGCTCATTCAGTCTGCAGGCAAGCTATCGGTTTTAATAATGTTATTTAAGTTTGCATGCTACACAAATGAACAATAGTCAGCGACTTTCTATTCCCGGCTAATTGAAAGCCGCAGATTTAGCATTTCATTAGGCGTTGTTCCCACGAGGGTAAGGCTTGCGGTGCTTCACCGATGTGCTTGGTTTTCTCTTAGCTGGAGCCATTCCCCAAAATCACTCGCAGGCATTGGTTTAGCAATAAAATACCCCTGAGCGATATCGCAGCCTAGTGTTGCTAATTCATTCCAGGCTTCTTGTGTTTCCACGCCTTCCGCGACGACTTTCATTTTTAGCTCATGGCCTAACGAGATACAGGTTTTAACGATGCCTCTGGCTTCTGAATCATGCGCCATATTCATAACAAAAGTTCTATCGACTTTTAATTCTGTGAAAGGTACACGGTATAGCAGCGACAAGGAGGAAAAGCCGGTGCCAAAATCATCAATGGATAATTCAATACCTTTCATGCGCAGGCGCGTTACTATGTCTAAAGACGTGGCCAGCTCCCCCATTAACTCGCTTTCTGTTACCTCTAGCATCAGCATAGATGGGTCTAGATTATTCTCTTTGAGTAGTTTGCTCAATTGTTCGGGCAGGGAAAGCGAGGTAATATTATCAGCCGAAATATTAATCGATACGCGAAAATAAATATTTTGAGCTTGCCAGTTAATGACTCTTTTTACGGCTTGCTTAACGACCAGCTCCGCTAGTGCGTCCATTAATCCATTGTCCACGGCCGTTGGCAGAAATACATCGGGGTAAAGTAGTCCGTGTAGGGGGTGCATCCATCGAACTAAGGCTTCAGCACCGACTATCGCACCTGATTTGATATCAACTTGTGGCTGATAGTGTAAAAGTAGCTGTTCATCGGCTATAGCGAATTCCAGTTCAGTAGCGGTAATCGATACATCACAGCGCTGTTCGCGATACCCCTCTATTTTTTTATACTTCTGCACTGCCGCTTTAAAAGCATTAAATGTGAAGGGTTTGTCTAAGGTTGTAATAATCTCGAGAGAATAGGCCTTTGCGAGTAATTCGGCGGAATGCAGTATCCCGGAATCATAGCCACTCACCAATATTAAAGGTAAGGCAATACCCTTAGTCACCATTTCTCGCATCACTTCGACGCCGTCCATGCCTGGCATGTTGAGATCTAAAACCATTATGGCGTCTTTATTGTGATCTGCACTTTCTTCGAAGAATTTGGATGCCTCTGTATAGGCTTTTGGCTGGTAATCCAGTATGCGAACATACTCCACTAATAGAGCGGCTATATCCTTCTCGTCATCAATAATATATATGGTCGGATTGGTCATCACTACCCTGTTCCTAAGACGTTTCAAACTCTATGGTGGTCAATTTTTCCTAGTAGTCACCGAACACTAGTTGAGTGAGCAAAAATATATCATTACTCATATCTGATGTCCGCAGGTCTACAGTATAGGATGTAGGTGGGCCAATGGCATAGGGTGCATAAACTATCTATCTCACATATTCAGTGTAATGCTTTGTCTAATTAGGCGTTGCATCCGTATGGGGATATACGTTATTAGGGTAATGCTGGACATAGCGTCGAGAAGTAATCACTGAGGCATGTAACGCTTTGGGTAGCGAGGGTAAGAATGTCGACATCAAGTATTGGATAAAAAATTATTGCATAAAGTATTTTTTCCTCGGCCCTTATGTTCTCGCCCCTAAGGGCGTAAATAAGGCAGGCATAAAAAAGCGCTAATGCTATTAAAAAGCATTAGCGCTTTGCGGTTTATCTCTATTTGCTATTAGTGCGGAGCAGGGACGGGATCATTTGCATGGGGGTAAACATAATCCATACCGCGATTTACAGCAGCTTTGGCATGGCAGCTAGTACAGGTGGGGGATAATGATGGGCCTTGGCGAGAAATACTACTGGCATCGTTATTCAAAATAAACCATTCCCAATCGTTATTCGCCGGATCGTATTCGCCGCCGCGTTTTACCATGGCAACAATTCGTGTGGTATTGCCGAGCTTATCAAACACCTGCTTAACAAACGTAGTGCCTACTGGGTATTCGCCTTCCTTAAAAATATAAGGGCTGGCATGTCCCTGTTTCTTGTAGGTTTTACGGTTGTGGCCACCATGTACCGAGTCTTCGCCTTTTTCATCTCCAATGAGCGGCCAGGTTTTAAAGTGTTTTAAATCGTGAATAGTGGTAGTGACTTCGCTGGGCTTGGTGAAGCTATAATCAACACCTGCTGTACCGGTGCCTTTCGAATGACAGGCGTTACACGCGCCATTTTTTAACTCAGCAGAACGCTTGGTGATTTTACCTTCGTGAGAGAGTTCTAACCATTCCCAGCCATTATGATCGGGGTTGAAACTACCACCGCGTTTAACCATGGCCAGTACTCCGCCGGCATCAGCTAGTTTTTTAATGCCGTTTGTTGTGCTGAAGGTTTCCTTAATGATCACGCTACCCACGGGGTAGTAAGCATCGTGTAGCATTTTATAGGCTTTACCGTTTTGGAAAACCGCACGCACATAGTCGGGTTCTGAGTTGCCATGGGCTGCGCCAATAAACGGGTTGTGGTTACCCAATACATAGTCTGCAAGATGCCAATCTTTGTAATTGCTAAAGGTGGCGTTGCTGGCAATATATTCAGTTTTTTCGGCGTGTGAATTAAAAACGGCATCGCTGTGTTTGAAGACATGATCCACGCCTTTTTCATCTTTTGCCGCACTGTGGCAAGCATTACAGCCAGGCAGGGCGCCACGCAGTGAATCGCCTGCGTCATTTACGACAACTTTAGCGACATCGTGCGGGTCGAGCATGAAATATTCCCAGTTCCCGCCCTCGGGGTTGAAGTCGCCGCCGCGTTTAACCATGCCGACAACTTGCGCGACTTTACCGTCTTTGGTGATTTCTTTAATGAGCGTTGTGCCGGTAGGGTAGTGCATGTTGCCATGTTGATCTGGGTAGGCTAAGCGTTGCTTTTGGAAGGTGCGACGTAAATCGGGATTATCAATATGGGCCCAGCCATCTAAGTTCTCTGGGGTGGTGTTGTAGTCAATTAACTCCCAATCTTGGTAGTTTTTAAAGGCGTGGGTATCTATTGCGAATTCGGTTTTTGCAAACGTAAAATCTGTCCCCGTATCAGATTTCCCATCGGCAAGACTATGGCAGCCACTGCAGTTTTTGCCGGCGGGTTTTTCGCCTTGTGCAGTTACGGATTTCAAGTCGTTATCCAGAATAAACCATTCCCAGCCACCATTCTCAGCATTAAAGCCGCCGCCGCGTTTAACCATGGCTAAAAGGCCACCGGTTGGTGCGAAGGTTTTCATCATGCCGTGTTCGCTGTGCTCAAACGTGAATGTCTCTTTAATAATAATGGAGCCCATGGCGAACTCGTGCGCGTCTTTACTTTTGTAGGCTGCGGCATTCATAAAGCTTTTGCGCATGTAGTCATCGCTTTTGCCGGCTTCACCTTGGTGTGCGCCACCAAGCATGGGGTGGGTTGCGCCTATGCTGTAATCGCTTTCATGCCAATCGCTATAACCGACAAAATCGCTAATAACGGCTTTAAATTCATGATGCTCGGGTGCGCTACTGTAATGTCCTGAAGACATTGACGAATGAGTCTCGCTCATCATACTGCTAGAGTTGTGAATCATGCTGCTAGAGCTGGCAGTCCCAAGGCTTGATGACATAGACATAGATGAATCATCGTCGACGCTGACGCTAATGGTTTGGCCATCACAAGCGACGATTGCAGCGGCAAGCAAAGTCACGCTGGCTAGCTTTACTAGCGGTACTTTACCGTTGATTTTAGGGTGCTTCATGTTGGAGTCCTTTTGGTTTAGTGCTTAGTGTTGTGGCACATAGGGCGTTCTATTTATTGTGTAAACGAACAGGCCAAATTGCATAGGCGAGGTCACCTTTATTGGCCTTAGGGGCGAGGAAACAATATTTCATCCACTAATGCTTGATCTCGACCTCCTTATCTTCGTT
>NZ_CEXWTU010000229.1:0-7642 GCF_982758155.1 Marinagarivorans sp.
ATTTTGGCCGGCGGCACAATTGCAGGGGCTTGGTCTTGGGGTCGCTGCTTTAGCTTGCGTGATGGTTCTGCTGCCAACAAGCTTTGGGATGCGGCTAGGGGCTTGTTGTTTGGTCGTTTTGTTAGCGCTGGGTGTTCGTACCCATAGTCGCCCTTTTGAGTTGGTCGCGCTAGATGTTGGGCAAGGGTTAGCGGTTGCTGTTCACCAGCCGCAGGGAACACTGTTGTACGATACGGGCGCGGCATTCAGTGAGCGCTTTAATGCAGGTAGCCATATTATTGCCCCTTATTTGAGGTGGCGCGGGGCAATGCCATTATCGGTGATGGTGAGCCATGCTGATGCCGACCATCGTGGTGGCGCAGTGGCTATTTTCAATCAGTTTGAGCCCGAAAAAATTTGGTTTGGCGAGTCATTTTCTGCTCTACCTACGGCTGCGCAGCCATGCATTGCTGGCCAGAAGTGGTTGCAGGGTGAGGCTGTTTTTTCCGTATTGTGGCCGCAGGATAGTCTGCGCTCTAATAATTCCACAGTGGCCGAGCTTGGTACGATCAGCAGTAATAACCGTTCATGTGTATTACTTATTGAGTATCAGTCTAAGCGCTTCTTGTTGCCGGGTGATATCGACAGTAGTGTGGAACGGTGGCTGGTTGAAGAGGGCGGTCTTGGACATGTTGATGTTCTTGTTGCACCGCATCACGGCAGTAAAACATCGTCTTCTCAGGATTTCTTGGCGGCATTAAGTCCGCGGCATATTATTGTGAGTGCAGGTTATAAAAACCGTTATGGTCACCCTCATTCTGAGGTGTTGGAGCGTTATCAAGCGTTCGGTGCAACAGTTTGGAATACGGGGGATTTGGGGGCTATTCGTGTAACGGTGGAAGAGGGGAACTTAGTGATCAATGCGGAGCGTTTGAGTCGGCCAAAGGTTTGGCATTAGCGAATGCGGGCGCCTTGTGGCCGGGGGATTAAGCCGGAATAATGTATGCGGTATGCCTCTCGTATCTAACAACACCCTCTATACTGTATTCGTGTGTTCGCACGCTAAACTGCGCACTAACGTTGCGTGAAAAATCGGGTATGATACCCGACCAATAATAAAGACCTTCAGGAGATACTGGTGGAAAATATCTTTGCTGCAGGCGGCTGGCTTATGTTCCCGCTGGCGCTGTGTTCAGTAGCTGTTATCGCAATATCAGTGGAGCGTTTTTGGACGCTTAACCCCAATAAAATCGCACCGCGCAATCAATTGGGCGATGTTTGGACTCAAATACAAAACAACAACATGAGCTCTGATCAGCTTAAAGAGCTGCGTAAGTCTTCACCGTTGGGTCGCGTTTTGGCGGCGGGTTTAACGAACTCGCGTCACGGACGTGAAGTGATGAAAGACAGTATTCAAGAAGCTGCAAGCCAAGTGATTCACGAATTGGAGCGTTACTTAGCCATTCTGGGTACTATTGCGGCAGTCACACCTTTGCTGGGCCTTTTGGGTACAGTACTCGGTATGATCAAAGTGTTTGCAGCAATCATGTTAGAAGGTACCGGTAATGCGGGTGTGCTTGCTGGCGGTATTTCGCAGGCGCTACTGACCACGGCAGCCGGCTTGGGTGTTGCTATTCCCGCTATGATAAGCCATCGCTTCTTCTTGCGCCGTTTAGATGCACTTGTGATCACCATGGAGCAAGATGCGGTAAAACTCGTAGACGTATTGCATAACGACCGTCGTGTTGACTTAAAGCAAGCGTAACGAGGTTACTATGCAATTTCGAAGACAAACGAGTTCGGAAGAGGAAATTAACCTCACGCCCCTTATTGACGTGGTGTTCTTGCTACTTATCTTTTTTATGGTGTCTACAACCTTTACTAAGGAAACGCACCTTAAATTAGACTTGCCGCAGGCCGAAGGTGAGCCTCTCCCTGAGTTGGTTAATAAAATCGAAGTACTCATCAATGCTGATGGCGGTTATGCCATTAATGGAAAGCCTTTAATCAATACCAAATTAGAAACCCTAATGACGGGTTTAGAGGTGGTGGGTAAAGGCCTTGAAAAAGATAAAATTCCCTTTGTGATTACTGCTGATGCCAATGTTTCTTACCAGTCTGTTGTGATGGCAATGGATGTTGCGGGGCGTTTAGGTTTTGTGAATATCACAATGACTACAAAACGGCCTGAAGGGACTTAGTCCAGCTATTTGTTTTAAAATACGCCACTTTTAAGTGGCGTATTTTATTTGGGCGAAGGTGATTAAAATTAGGTTTTTCGTCGCTGAATTGGCGCCATCCTTAAGTATGACTCAATAATAACAAGGTGTAGTTTCGCTTTGAGCTTAAAATACAGCATAGAAAAACAGTGGTATGGAAAACCGACTTGGCTATTGGCCTTAGCGCCGCTTAGTGCTGTGTTTTCTCTATTAAGTTTGCGCCGCAAAAAGCGACAGCAAAAAACCGCTTATCAGGCCAATTGTCCTGTCATTGTTGTGGGTAATATTGCCGTGGGTGGTACCGGGAAAACGCCGGTTATCATAGCGCTGATTCAATTATTAAAAGATTCCGAATTCCGCCCGGCTGTTGTAACGCGTGGTTATGGTTCTAACCTTCCAGGTGACATCAAACGTCCCGTTTTAGTACCTTCAAATGCCGATGCCAATATTTATGGCGATGAGCCAGTACTTATCGCTTCCAGTGCGCAGTGCCCGGTATGGGTTGGCAAAGATCGCGTGGCCGCGGTTAGGGCAGCAGAGCAGCAAGGCTGTAATGTAATATTAAGCGATGATGGCTTACAGCATTACACGATGGCACGCAGTTTTGAGCTTGTTGTGCAGGATCATCAGCGGGGTGTTGGTAATGGCTGGTGTTTTCCTGTTGGTCCATTACGTGAGCTACCCGACCGACTCGCTTCGGTGGATTTTGTTCTGAATAATCATGCTGGCCAAAACGTAAAAGAAGTCATGCATGATGATAGCGCAATGGTGCTGCGGCCCTCAGCTTGGGTCAATATTAAAAGCGGTGCGCGCGTACCTGTGAAAGCCTTACCTTGGCGTGGTGAAACCGGAAAAAATCAACGTGTTTTTGCGGTGGCTGGCATTGGTAATCCTCAGCGGTTTTTCAAAACACTGGAACAAGTGGACGTTTTTTTTGAGGCTCAAGAATTTGATGATCATCACAGCTATTGTGCCGAAGACTTTGCTTTGGCGAATGGCCGTCCTGTAGTGATGACGGCCAAAGATGCCGTTAAATGTCGGACTTTTGCGGAGCCGAATTGGTGGTACTTAGAGGTTGAAGCAGTATTGCCAGAAGCATTAACTGTTCGTATTTTATCGCACTGTATTAATTTTTCAGCGCAGGCTGAATGACGGAGTTACCGTGAGCTTTATCGTTGTTATACCCGCGCGTTATGCCTCAACACGCCTAGAAGGTAAGCCACTCATTAGTTTTTCAGGCAAGCCCATGATCGAGCATGTCTATCGTGCGGCAAGTGCGAGTGGCGCTGCAAAAGTGGTTGTTGCAACCGATGATCCCCGTATTGAAACAGCCGTTAAAGCGTTTGGCGGTAATATTTGTATGACGCTTGATAGCCATGAATCTGGCACTGATCGGTTACAAGAGGTTGCGCAATTTTACGGCTGGGAAGAAAGCCAAATTATTGTTAATGTGCAAGGTGATGAACCTTTAATCCCGCCGGCTGTTATTAATCAAGTGGCCAGTAATTTAGCGAAAAATACAGCCGCGAGTGCTTCGACGTTAGCGTGGCCTATTCAGAATGAAGAGCAAATGTTCGACCCTAATGCGGTCAAAGTTGTTGCGGATGAGCAGGGTTTAGCATTGTATTTTTCACGCGCGCCTATTCCTTGGCATCGTGATAGCTTTCAGAATAAGCCAGATATTCAAGCGTCTGCTGCTATGCGGCATATTGGTATTTACGGTTATCGGGTGGGTTTGTTGCATCAATTTATTCGATGGCCAATGGCTGCCTTAGAAAGTATTGAAAAACTCGAGCAGCTGCGTATTTTGGCTAACGGTCAGCGTATTCACGTTGCATTAGCCTGCGAGGAAGTTCCCGCAGGGGTAGATACGCCCGAAGATGTTCAGCGCATTAATACTTTGTTAACGGCTTAAGAGAGAGGCAGCTTCAGTGGCGATTAAAGTCTTGTTTGTGTGTTTAGGGAATATTTGTCGATCACCCACCGCGCACGGTGTTTTTGAGGATCTCGTTAAAGCAAAAGGCTTAAGTGATCGAATCATTGTAGATTCTGCCGGCACGGCGTCTTGGCATTCAGGGAGTCCACCAGATAGTCGCAGTATGGCTTTTGCGCACAAGCGTGGTTTCGAATTAAAACATTTGCGCGCGCGACAAGCCATCGTTGAAGACTTTGATGAATTTGATGTGATATTGGCGATGGATAATAGCAACCTGCAAGACCTGCGCGATTTATGTCCTAGCCACTTTACGGGCCATTTAGGGTTGTTTTTAGATTTCGCCAATGCGGCTGAATCTGAAGTGCCAGATCCTTATCATGGTGGCGATGCTGGTTTTGAGCATGTGTTAGATCTCGTCGAAGACGCCAGTGCAGGTTTACTGGAATTTGTACTGCAAAAGAAAAAATAACCACCTCTCTTTCTTAAAGTTTGTTTTATTTATGTCCAAATCGCACTGGCAAAACCATGTTGATATTAGCCATCTCAATACCATGGCTGCGCCCTCTGTTGCTGAGTATTATCTCGAAGTAACATCGCAAGAGGCTTTGGTTGAAGCGGTTAAGGCGGCTCAAACTCAGTCCTTGCTTGTTCACTTGTTGGGCGGCGGCAGCAATGTGTTATGTCCGTTATTTATCTCGGGCTTGGTTTTGCGTCCTTTGATGCGTGGTGTTTCGGCTGAAGTTAAGCGTGAATCTCAGCAGGTTTTAGTGACTATTGGTGCGGGGGAGAATTGGCATCAGCTAGTCGAATGGAGTTTGGCGCAAGGTTATTATGGTTTAGAAAATTTAGCCTTAATCCCTGGTTCTGTTGGCGCTGCTCCCATTCAAAATATTGGTGCGTATGGTGTAGAGTTGAGTGATTGTTTACACTCGGTTAAATGGTTTGATTTACAGCAGCACTGCTTTAAAACGTACAGTAAAGATGAGTGTGAGTTAGGCTATAGAGAAAGCATATTTAAGCATCAGCTTAAAGGGCGGGCTGTTATTACAGAAATTGTTGTACAGCTGAATTTAGCCGCGGCCCCGATTATTCACTACAAACCTTTGGCTGAATACTTCGAGCATAGCGCTACAGCTGTAACGCCTTTAGCTGTATTCAATGCCGTTTGCGAGCAGCGTAACAGTAAGCTCCCCAACCCCGATGATACCCCCAATAGCGGCAGCTTCTTTAAGAACCCCGTGGTTTCTATGCAAAAACTCACAGCGCTACAAAAAGAGTTTCCGTCTATCCCTTTTTACCCGCAACCGGATAACAATGCCAAAATTCCTGCAGCCTGGTTAATTGACCAATGCGGTTTAAAAGGCAGTGGCGTGCAGGGCTTAGTCGTGCACGCGAAGCAAGCGCTGGTTTTAACAAACCCCAACAAGCTAGCATTAAAATCAATTTTAAGTGCTAGCAATGAAATCGCTAATACCGTGCTGCAGCGGTTTGATTTAATACTCGAAAGAGAGCCTCAAATCTTGGGGGGACTAGGTTGAGATCCAAGGCTGTATCTTTGACGCTTTCTTAATGTTTATTCCCTAATATGCGCATTAGTGTTTTATCTTTGTAGATGACATGATGCTTCAATGCGCCTGCGATATGTAATAGCAGGATAAGCATCATCGTATAGCCCATGTAGTGATGAATCGTGAGGCCCAAGTCAGTAGCGGCTTGGCTAAACGGTACGACTTCGGTGGGATTTTCAAGTGAAAAATTCTTCGGAATAATTTGAAGCTTATAAACGAATACCCCGTGCCCGCTGGCACCCGAATAAAGCATTCCACTGAATGGCATAATAAGGGTTGCACACAATAGAGCCCAGTGCGTTATTTTGGCTAACATTTGCTCCAGCCTCTTTTGAGCTCCTAAGGCTTTTGGCCAGCCCTTGATTAATCGCCAGATTACCCTCGGGATAGCGACCAATAAAAGTAATACACCCGCGGCTTTGTGCCAGGCATATAGCGGCCATGCTTCAAAGGTAGACATGTACCACCCTGTTGCTAATAGCCCTATAAAAGTAATAGCGATAATCCAATGAAGGCCGATGGTTAGCTTGCTGAGTGAGTTGTGGGTAGTCATAAATACGTTTCCTTAAAATGTGGCCAAATTCTATTTTAGGGCAAACACTTGCGCATTATATTAGTGATGAATGTGCATTTTTTGGGTTTAAGGGATGAAGTGATAAGATTTAAGTTTATGATTTTAAAAGATTTTTTATTTCTCTATGGTATTTTGCCCCAACGGGCAACGTTTGCTCTGTACGCAGCTGAACAGCGTCTGCTGTTAGACTTTTGAGGGCGTTCACATTAATAATATAAGACCTGTGTATGCGAACAAAGTCGGCTTGCGGGAGTTGATCGGAAAGTTGTTTCATTGTTGCCCGCAAAAGATATGTTTGCCCGCGGCTAAAAATGTCAACGTAATTACCGGCTGCAGAGATATAGTCAATTTCGTTTGTGGCTAACGCAATAATGGCGCTGCCTTTTTGTACGGTCAAAACCTGCTGTGTTGTACTGGGGGGTGTTGGGGCGGCCTCAATGGGGTTATTACTGGAGGCTTCAGTGTTAGGGGTAATTACCTGAGAGGGTTGAGTGCGTGGTGTTTTTTGGGGTTGACCATAAATAATTAGCCAGCAGATCATAAGGAAGGCTAAAACTGAGATATGGGTCGGAAGAAAATAAACTAAGCTCGCGCCGAATGAGCTACTTGGGGTTGTCCATAAGTCGATACCAACACGATAACTCACGGATATACACAGTGCTATAACAGCACATAGGGCAACCGTTAATGTACGGCGTTTATATCGGCTCATTACGTGCCAAAGTATGGGGGTTAGAATAACCCATATGCCGTATTCCTGAAGTGCCCAAATTATCGACTTGAAGGGGCCGCTATCATTTGTATTGATATATACGTTATAGAGTTGGCAGTGTATGGCTCTATATACGAGGAATGCGGACCACCCCATCAAGGATAGCGTGATCTCACGACCGGGAAGGTGCGCAAGCTTCTTGAGTGAGAGCCCTCGTAGCTCTGGCATTGTTATCATTTTAAAGTATCGTTTAGTGATAGGGAGTAAGAGGCTTTTGCGCACCGGTTAGTGCACATTTATGAGCGTAAGTTCATGCCGACCTGTTGAATCGGCCTGCATGGGCTGTAAGGCAGGAATTGTAAGTCAGCGTTGTATGTCTGAGCATGCACCCTTCGAGCGCCTTGCTGAGAAAACAGGCTCGATAACTGCTCCACGACATTAGGGACGAGGCAATAATAGTTTGTCCAATTAGGCAAAGATATCGGCTTTCTTATCGAGGCGCTTAAAGGGGCGCATGCCTTGGCATGTAACGCTTTGAGCAACGAAGGTAAGGATGTCGAGATCGAGCATTAGTGGATGAAATATTGTTTCCTCGTCCCTTATGCTCCTGCAATGTCTAATAAGGGGCTCCTGCCCCGATGCGTTATTCTAATA
>NZ_CEXWTU010000230.1:0-7640 GCF_982758155.1 Marinagarivorans sp.
AATGGCATAAAGAGTGTCGCCACGGGCGACACGATGGGAACTTACTTTTAAGGACTGGGGCTGGGCGACACTCGATACCGGCGCACGATGAGAATGACTGGAGCAAGAAACGCAAAAAAATACGACTAAAATATTAAACAGCAGTAGTGCTGTTTTTTTGACATATAAAGAAAGAATGCGCTGATAGTAAGCATCTGACATAATTTTTCAGTACAAATAACTATTAATAGTCGCTATAAGAGCCATTTTTTTATTCCTAATAAATATTAAAAAGACGAATTTATCGGTCAAAAAAAAACAAAACCAAACAAAAGTACCAACATTAAAAACTACTTTCCGAACTTCCCTGCCAAAAACTCAGTCGCAAGAACCAAAAAAACACCACCTGCAGCACACAATAGCGCAATAAGGGTGTCCGGTTGCCCTCCAACCACTTCAGCATAGTGCGCCGGGAATACATTCGCACTTTGCACAACCACCAACTCGCCATGTCGATCCAGCATCGTGACTAAGGGCTCTTTCCAAGGCCACGTCACATTCAAAGACCCCACCAAAAAACCAATCAGCGTTGCTATAGTCACTTGATGATAGTTTGAAAGTAACCAAGACAGGGCTCTAGAGAAGCTCATCAAGCCACAAACAGCGCCAACACCAAAAGATATCAACAGGAGCCACTCCAGATTATTCACCGCCCCCAAGAAGACAGGGTAAAGCCCCGCAAGCAACAGTAAAAAACTACCGGATATACCCGGCAATATCATTGCGCATATAGCAATAAAACCGCCAAAGAACATAACCCACCAATGTCCCGGAAGCTGAGCAGGGGCGGCCAAAGAAATAGCAACCACGACCGCTGTCCCCGCAAAAACAGCAATGACATCCCTCAAACGCCAGCGCTCTATATGCCGCGCAAGCAATACCACCGAAGCAATAATTAAACCAAAGAAAAAGGACCAAACCCAAATGGGATGCTCATGCAGCGCAAGCTCTATCACTGCCGCAAACGTTTTGATACTCAGCAAAATACCCGCAAATAAAGCGATCAAGAAACCGCCATTAACATGCTGCCAAAAAGCCTTGAAGCCCTGCTTCTTCCAAAGCAGCAGCGCTGCAGGTGTGCAATTTTTTAATGAGCCCAAAAATTCATCATAGATACCCGTAATAAAAGCAATCGTGCCACCAGACACCCCAGGAACAACATCTGCAGCCCCCATTGCCATACCTTTCAACATAATTAACGCGTACTGCTTGGGTGTTCTTTTCTGGGCCTTCAAGAAATAGTTCCTTTTAATAACGGGACAAAATTAGCCGATTCTATAATCGAGGTTAAAAAAGCATCGCCATCACGGCGAATGAGGGTCAAGTTTTGAGTGTCGTCACCCACCGGAATAATGAGCACACCTCTTGCCGTCAATTGAGCCGGCAACTGCTTAGGTAAATCTGAAGCCGCTGCCGTGCCGATGATCGCATCGAAACGACCACCGTGCCGCCAGCCATCATGCCCATCTGCATGGCGATATTGGATGTTGTTTAAATTTAAACCCGCCAACCGAGCCCTCGCTTTTTGCTGCAACGGCGCTATTCGCTCCACGGTACAAACCCGCTTAAACAATTGCGCCAGCACAGCCGTCTGATAGCCGGACCCCGTTCCTATTTCAAACACACTGCCCAGCAACGGGCACTGCTCTAGCAATATTTCGGTCATCCTTGCGACCGTATAGGGCTGCGATAACGTTTGCTTGAAACCAATAGGCAAAGCCGTATCTTCATAAGCACGATGCGCTAATGCCTCATCAACAAACAAATGTCGAGGCGTATTAGCCATAACGTTTAAGACCACTTCATTTTTTATGCCCCGCTCTCGCAAGCGCTCTATTAGGCGCTCACGCGTTCGGCGCGAGGTCATTCCAACCCCTTCACGCACAAGATCGTCTAGCATCTTCTCCCCCCACAGAAATCGCGCAGAACTATAGCACAGCTTGATTATTCGCTAAGAGCAACCACTGCATTCAGCTTCCAGCACAGGCGCCATATGATAGAATGCTCGCCGTTTTTGACTCCATTTCACTACTAGGAAGCTAACCATGAGCCTTAATAATGTACCAACAGGCAAAAATGCGCCTGAAGAAGTTAACGTTGTGATCGAAATTCCTCAAGGCGGCGAGCCTATCAAATATGAGCTAGATAAAGATTCCGGCGCACTATTTGTCGATCGCATCCTTAGCACATCAATGCGCTACCCATGCAACTACGGCTACGTGCCCAACACCTTATGCGGTGATGGCGATGCTGCAGATGTCCTTGTCGTGATGGGATCACCACTGGTGCCGGGCTGCGTTGTTAAGTGCCGTCCGATTGGCGTACTCAAAATGACTGACGAGTCAGGTGAAGACGCGAAAATACTCGCCGTACCGGTATCAAAAACCACAAAACTGTACGACAAAGTCGAGTCTTATACCGACCTCCCTGAAATTCTACTCAAGCAAATCAGCCACTTCTTTGAGCGCTACAAAGATTTAGAAGACGGCAAGTGGGTGAAAGTGGAAGGCTGGGCAGATGCGGCTGCAGCGAAAAAAGAAATTGTAGACGCCATCGCGCTATACAACGAAAAAGAAGGCTAGCCCTTACTTTTTATGTTTTAGGCGCCAATATAGCCTGCAATGCAATTATTTTGCAGGCTATGGCGCCAACTTCTGGCAAGCCCTTTATTCCTTAGCTACCTTCCTTAACACAAGGATTCAGTAACTTATGCTAAGTAATGCATTATGCAGCACCATCAACGGGGTAAATCCGCGCGTCGATTACGCACCCGCACCTCATCAGCCTCAAGCCAAATCCCTCGCCACAGCGGCCTAACACTACTTGAATTACTCATCGTGATTAGCATCATTGCCATATTAGCGGCATCGGCATTACCGAGCTTTACTTACTGGCAGGCAAAAACCGCCGCCGACGCAACAACCCGAGTTTTATTTCAACAATTACAAGCCACCCGTGAATTTGCCATAACAGCCGGCACGGCGGTGTCATTATGCGGCGTAAACGAGCGAGGCGATTGCAGCCTTAATAATATTATTGAGCTGCAAATTTTTATTGATTCGAACAACAACAAAATAAGAGACTTGCAAGAAGACTTACTGGCTCACACGACTCTGCCGTCGCGGGGCAGACTCAGGCTTAATGCCCATAAAGTGATACGGATGAAAGCCGACGGCAGCAGTAATACTCCCGCCAGCTTTATCTATTGCCCACAAATACCCAACCTATCGTTGATTCGCAAAGTGACGATCAGTTTTACCGGCCGCCCTTATATCGCTCAGTTATCCGCGGCACCCGATAACAATTCCTGCCCAAATTCGTAACGAAACATTAATCTGATAATTGGATATGATCAATATTGGGAGCCTTCGCAGCAGGCCCTTTTTCGGCCTCAAGCCGCGCTCCAGGCGGTGCAATTTCCAGATCTAAGTCCGCGATATGAACACGGTTGACGGGTTCACGCTCCCGCTCATTAATCAAGTTGGAACCTGGCGGCAATACATCAACATCCAGATCCGCAACAATCAGTGGGAGGCTCGCAATCCACTCGCCATCATCCAATAAATTACCGCCGCCATCGCGCACTGAAAACGCCGATGTATCAACTTCTTTTGCAACAAATTCCGTACGTTCATGACCCGACAACAAATCACTGCCGGCCTCAAACACTTCAAAATTAGGCGCCGCAACACTGGCCACTGGCGTTCGTATGGCATCACTTAAATTTGCACCAACCGCCTCAAGTCCCAATTCAACTTTGGCTGCCGAAGCATTAACCACTGCAGTATTTACGGCCACAGAAGGTGCCACTACAGCCTCCACCGGGCTTGCCGAAACTTGCGCTGCCTGCGGCACCTTTTCGGCTTTTGCGGGAGAAGCCGCTGCCGTCCCAGCTTTTACCAAATCGACACGCGCGCCCGCTTTTTTTATCGCCACGCGATAGCGATTCGCAGCCGCTAAATCAACATTGCGCTTAAGCACTACCGCTTTGCCCGAAAACAAAGCATCAACCTGAGCGCTGGACACCTTAAATAAAGCCGCCATATTCGCCTTAACGGTTGCAACATCTTGGCGGGGTAATATTTGCCCACTAAATACTAAATCAAACTTTTCGGATTCCACAATCTATCGCTCTAGGGTTGGGTTGTCACATTCAAGTAAAACTGAAAGGCTTTTATACACGCCACGTGTTAACTATAGCAGCTCTAGTTTTTTCAAAACCTGACGTACGCCAGACATTGTTGAAGCTTTAAACACCTGCCGGCCTTGCAAGTCTTCATTTAAATACTCATCACCGCCAAACCAGCAAACCTGCATGCCTGCCGCCAAAGCCGCTTTAACGCCCAAGTAAGAATCCTCAATAACCAAACACTCATGAGGCGACACTTGTAACCGTGATGCAGCATGCAAATAAACATCAGGAGCAGGCTTAGGCAAGGCCACCTGCTCTGCGGTATATATATGAGGGTCGAAATAGTGTTTCAATTTACATAACTCAAGGTTATGTAAAACCGAGCGGCGAACACCATTCGATGCAACCGCTTTCGGACAAGCCAACGCCTCAACCAGCAACCCGACTTCAAAAATGGGCTTTAAAAGTACTGGAATCAAAACATCCGTCCGACTAAAAAGCGCATCACGGAAAGCACTGGTCACGACAAAGCCCCAATGCTTTGCAAGCCACCGAAAACAATCATCCATACTTCGCCCCTGAAGCTCAGTCGCCAATAACCCTGCTGGTAAAGGACAACCAAAAACCCCCAGCGTATCGGAAAACGCTTCCGCATATACAGGCTCACTATCCACAAGTACGCCATCACAATCAAAAATAACGGCCTTCACGCAACCTCTCCGATAAAATAAGCTTTTATATAATCGCGATATATTGCCGAAAAATCGGCCTCTACAATATTAACGAGTGAAACATTAGCACGCTTCAATTGCGCCAAAACCTCCCCTTCTTCGACCCGCTTTTCATACTCGTGCGCTAACGGCTTGTAACTTAAATGCCACGGTTCGCAGGCTATAGAACCTGTACGCAAATACGGCCTTACAAATTCTGACTGTCCGGCCAAATATTCATCCAACCAAAGATAAAACTCTGCAAATACCGTTTGGGTTTCCATAATGGTTAATGCGAGCGACTGCCCTGGAAGCAGGGCGCGCGCATCATAAATATCAAAATCAGTCCCCCAGTGATGACGCGACCCACCAGGTAAAGCCGACCAGTGCAAAATAGCCTTAACAAGCGCCGCTGCATCTAATGTCGCTATATCCAGTCGACGTTCACGAGCATCTAATACTGGTCGGGCGCCGCTCGCCTTGGCATTCCAAATAACGCACTGGCGTTCAAACGAGCGATAGCCGCTGGCCACGGCCAAATCAAACCCTTGCTGGCGTGCAGCTCGCCAAAGTTCACCCAGCGGCTCCACAAGCCCGGCGTGAACCCTAAAACTTGGGGCGTCACCCAAAACAACATCCGCAACATGACGATCATCGAGGCCTAACGCTTGATTACGATTGAACACTCACACTCCTCATTTTGGCGCGCCATATAATTGTGCATTATAAAAGAGCCGCTACTATAGTTAATGGAATACGCCACGCATGTTTTGTGCACGCATTGATTGGGAACTAAGCAACATTTTTCACGACTTTCCCGGTAAAAAACCAAAAGCTGTGCTAAACCTTTAATCGTTGCCTAAAATGTACAGGACTCTTAGCTTTACCGATGAGAGCCATAATAATAATTTACTAGGATTCGACTATGACAGCCTCCGCCTCTCAAAAAGACCAAGATTTACTCGAACTTCGCAATCTTGGAATGGCTTCTGTTAACATTTTGCGCGCTGTAGGTATTAATACCTATCAAGACCTTGCTCAAGTAGGTGCCGTAGAGGCCTATCGTCGCATAAAAGCGCGCGGCATTCATGTTTCTAAAGTGATGCTTTACGCCCTGCAAGGCGCGTTAATGGATGTACATTGGAATGATCTGTCGCCATCACTAAAATCACAACTGGTGGCCGAGTCCGAAAGCCCAGCGGTTTCTACCGCTGAAGCACAGTAACTCCAGCGATTGCATTGCTCACAGCATTACACTGCACCAGATACGCCTTTAGATTATCCTACGCCACCTACCATGGCTAAAGGCACATATTATGCAAACGCTTTGCTCCCGCGACGACCTTAATCAACACCCAACATTTGGCACCGCCATTAATGGCGAACAGTATTTAGTGTTAGTGCATGAAGGTCAGGTAAAAGCTTATATCAACCGCTGCCCCCACTTATCGATACCTTTAGAGTGGGAGGAACATACGTTTGCGGATCAGGATACCGGCTTAATTCGCTGCTCCACTCACGGCGCACTGTTCATGCCGGACAGCGGAGAATGCGTTAGCGGCCCCTGTTACGGCGACAAGCTACAGTCCGTCGCCATTCATGAATCGAACGGGATTATTTATTTGAGCTGAAAACAAAAAAACGAGGAAGTCGTAATTTTCAGGTAATCACCTTTAAGCGTTGATTGATCGCTATCGCACTCGGGCTCACATCAGCACCGTAAGCAATAACCTCCACCCCCGCCGCCACAGCTTCTTTCATCAACTGCGCATAAACTGGATCAATATGCGCAGCTGCCGATACAGATTCAATTCCTGTATGTAGCACACAAAACAACAACACCCCCCGCTGCCCCCCAGCAACAACCGCCATTAATTCGCGTAGATGCTTTTGCCCTCGCGTGCTCACTGAGTCGGGAAAACAGCCCTGCCCCTGATCCAAAAGCGTGACACTCTTCACCTCGACAAAGCAATCGGGCTTATCATCCGCCGACAATAAAAAATCCACTCGGCTACCTTCTCCGTATTTAACCTCGGGCCGAATAGAAGGATAGCCTTGCAGTTCAGACATGACACCCTCATGAAGCGCTTCACCAACGAGCTTATTGGCCACATGCGTATTAACGCAAGCGATATGCCCCGTCGGAGTTGTAGCCAGCTGCCACGTATAGGCATATTTTCGCTTGGGGTTATCGCTGTGCAATAACCAACAGTCGCTACCCTCGACCAAACAGTTTTTCATGCTGCCCGTATTTGGACAATGCACCGTAATTTCGGTGCCGTCGGGTAAAATTACATCCGCTAAAAAGCGTTTGTAACGACGTACAAGACGTGCCTTTTGCAAAAGTGGCGTGAAATTCATCGAATATCCTTACTAGTAAGCCCAATGACTAGCGCGTTTTTTAGGAATCTGTTAGTTTTGCTCGCTTGGCCGAGACACTTTCGATAGCTTAACAGCTTGAATTTACGCAGAGTGCCCCAACTCTGAGGTCAATGCCACTTTTTGAGCGGTAAAACAAACGGATAGTTTTTGGTTTTTAGAGATAAGAGGCCGCAATAATGCCCGATTCACAAGCAACGCATTTCGCCCTTCACGGCTTCCAGCCCTATCAGGAAACTGATGGCGAAGAGTATATGAACGAGACCCAACGGGAGCATTTCAAAAATTTGCTTTTAGCTTGGAAAAAAGAACTTATGGAAGAAGTTGATCGCACCGTAAGTCACATGAAAGATGAAGCGGCTAATTTCCCAGACCCCGCT
>NZ_CEXWTU010000231.1:0-7589 GCF_982758155.1 Marinagarivorans sp.
CCAGGAATTCAAAAACGGGAAGTTATTTCATGCACGCCCCTTAGTACAAACGGACAAAAGGAATAATATGAATTTATTTGACGGCACCTCTTTCAAACTAGCGATTACACTAACAACGTCCTTATTTTTGATCTCCTGTGACGGCAGTGGTGAACTGCTCAGCACCAACACCAACACCAATAAAGCCCCAACCTGGCAAAATGCAGAAGCCTCGATTACTCGCCATATCATTAGGTCACAAGTCGATGGCGCAAGGGATGTTGACTATGCAGATATCGATGATGATGGTGATCTGGATATTTTATTAGCGCCTGACAATGATGTCACCGTTGCTTGGTATGAAAACGACGGTGCAATTCAGCCGACGTTTACCGCCCATGCAATCTCGACGGTAGGCCGTGAAGCTCACGCCGTCTTGGCCGTGGATATTGATGGCGATGGCGATCTTGATGTAATTGCGACTGAGGACAACACCGTAGCCTGGCACGAGAACAACGGCGCAGCGCTGCCGAGCTTTACCGAACATGTCATCACGACCCACTCAAAGTCTCAATCGGTTGCCGTTACGGATATCGATGGGGATGGGGATCTAGACTTGCTTTCGGCCTATGAAAATGGTGTCGCTTGGCTCGACAATAATGGGGCGGCACAGCCGAACTTTACTGCGCACCAGCTCTCGTTCGATACACCAGCCCTATCAGTGACAACAGCCGATATGGATGACGACGGGGATATGGATGTGCTGTACGTATCCGAGGGTTTTGAAGTTGACACATTTGCTTGGCTCGAAAACGATGGGCAGCCACAGCCGGGCTTTACCGAACACGTCATCACAACAGAACCGGAGCCGGCCTTTACCGGAGACTTGATAAGAGGCACGGTTGATGGTGCGCAATCAATCACAGCAGCGGATATCGACGGTGATGGCGATATAGATGCCTTGTTAGCGTCACGCGGGGGTAGCACTCTCGCTTGGTACGAAAACGATGGCGAGCAGCAACCCAGCTTTACCAAGACAACGATCGCGGCGGTAACCGGTGGAACTCGCTTCGTCACGACTGCAGATATGGATGGCGACGGTGATTTGGATCTAGTGTCGGCGTCGCAACAGAGCGACACTGCCGCCTGGTACGAAAATGATGGCGCAGCACAGCCAAAATTTGCCGCCCATGTGATCTCGACGATATCACATGGGGCCACATCCGTAGCCATTGCCGACATTAATGGCGACGGCAGCCTAGATGTATTGTCGTCGTCGGAATTTGGCGGAACCTTAGCCTGGCACACACTGAAGTTAAAGCAGCAAGGTTTTGTCGCTGAAGGTGCAACCTACTCGGCAGCTGAAACCGCCACCGCTGCCGATAGTGGTCCCTTAACTTATGCAATCAGCCATGGCGCCGATGCCGCATTCTTCAGTATTGACAGCTCTACAGGTGAAGTCACCTTCAACGCCGCACCTGCCACTAGCGCGCCGGGAGACGAAAATGAAGATAATGTTTATGAGGTTTGGATCTCGGTGACTGACGGGCTCTTCACGTTAAACCGGGCATTGGCTGTAACAGTCTATGTAGACGACGGTGATATTGACGACGATGGCGTTGCTGATATGGATGATGCTTTCCCGTATGACCCTCGCGAAACAACCGATACGGACGGCGATGGCATTGGTAACAATGCCGATGCCGATGATGACGGGGACAGTGTGCCCGATGCAGAAGACAACGCGCCCTTGGAAAACGGCGGCTACAATGCCCCTGTTTGGCTAAACGCCGATATCGCCCAAATGAGGCATGTTATTAGATCGCGCGGTGCTGCTACTATTTTTTCTGCAGATATAGATAGCGATGGCGATCTGGACGTATTGACCGTAACCAAGGGACTTTTTAGCCCGACAACCATTGCATGGCACGAAAATAATGGCACAGCGCGGCCAACGTTTATCGAGCACGAAATTCTAGTAGAGTACTCTTTGGGCGCGGTCACCATTGAGGATATCAATGGTGATGGGCACTTAGATGTGCTGGTGGTAGCCTCGTCTAACGTGGCTTGGCTCGAAAATGATGGCGCGAATCAACCAAGCTTTACGAAGCATACGATCAACACGGATTCTAAGATTCAATCTGTCACAGCAGTGGATATGGATGGCGATGGCGATCTAGATTTACGGTACACGTTACAAGTAGATAACGCTGTTTTTTGGTACGAAAATGATGGCACTGCACAACCGAGCTTTACCACGCCTGTGACCTCGGCCGCTAATGAGCCCCGCTTCGCTACCACCGTAGATCTTGATGGCGACGGGGACTTGGATTTATTGTCGCCTATTTCCTCCGAAGACACCGTGGCATGGTACGAAAGTGATGGCGCAGATCAACCGAGTTTTACGCTACATACAATCACCACGGCGGCCTCTTTGGTTGCATCTGTCACGGCAGCGGATATGGATGGTGATGGCGATTTGGATGTACTGTCCGTGTCACGCGGGGATAGCACTCTCTCTTGGTTCGAAAACGACGGGGCCGCGCAACCGAAATTCAAGGAACATGTCATCACGAATACATTTAGGGGGCACCCATTCATTAGCACTGCGGATATTGATAACGATGGTGATCTTGATGTGATTGCCGGCATAGCTTGGTACGAAAATAATGGAGCGGCGCGATCAGGCTTTACCCCGCATCCGATCGCGGCGACGGATATCACGCCGCAGTACCGCTTTGGGTTGGGCTGGATCGGCGTGGATGCGAATGGAGCCATCGCCATTCCAGTAGACATAGATGGCGATGGCGATCTAGAAATATTATCGACGGTTCGATCAGATTTTTTCCTGAGTGGTGTTTTGGTTTGGCGCCCCACAACTCAAGCTAATTATTCAGTGGTCGAAAATGAGAATATCATTATCACTGAACTAGCATCCGATATAGACGGCGATATACTGACGTACGATATTGCCTCTGGTGCGGATGCAGCGCATTTCACGATTACCCCATTAACCGGTGAGTTAAGCTTCACAGCCCCTCCCGTCGCCTCACCGCAAGACGCAAATGGTAATAATGTTTACGAAGTCTGGATATCTGTAACAGACGGAATTTCTACACTCAATCGCGCCATTGCGGTGAAGGTGACTAGGCAGTAGCCCCAAAAAAGGTTCTTAGGGGCGCGCACGAAATAAGTTGCTGGCATTTGGGTTTTTGGGTGCTTGCTTAACGAGGCGAAAATATGGCGTAATTGCCGGCTATTGCAAATATTTTTAACGAAGGCAAGCGTGCACCCAGGAATTCAAAAACGGGAAGTTATTTCATGCACGCCCCTTAGCTTGGGCGAATTAAACTCTCCCCATATACCTAGTGGCGGTTAACACACTATTGCCAGTAGTGATTGAGCGGTTTCAATCAACACACTAACTTCTTCGCTAGCGGATTTTATTTTAAGGTGATCCGCAAAACCTAGTCGGGCACTCATGACCAACCAAAATACAGCGCTCACAAAACCTACAACACGCCATAACATTGATTTTGCCCATTTCAGCGCAAAAGTAATCGACAGTACATAAAAAACAAAACCGGCTAATTTGGACGATGCCCAGCCATTAACAAAAGGATAAAGATTGAGCGGATTAGTAATAACAAGATAAATAAATGTGCCTACAAATAATGTATATAAAATATGAGGCCCGATTTTAAGTATTTTATGATTAACCTTATTGGAACCTTTTACCGTGAGCACAAAGTTAATGACAAAGAAGATAAAAGTCAGCGCAATAATGGTTAAGTGTGTATGTTTCACAAGTATATACATAGCGTAATTCCTAAAAATGTATTTTTAATGAGTATTTAGGATGGGAGTATATCCTGTGCGGTAATAAAAAGACTCAAACTAGGGCTTTTTTATTACCGCATGCGGCACAGCGCAGTGTTTGCGGCTGTCAGCTCAAGCAAGCAACCGCTATACGAAGCGCGCTCGCAGGACTGGAGGTGTCAATAGCAAAGCATGCCATCAGATAGACCAGCCCTTTCAAGGTGGTTTTTAACCATGCATTGGGTGAATGTAGCACGAGTTTTTTGACGACAGCGCACTAATGAAAGCCTTTGGCCAATCTGGAGCCGGTGTTTTTATCGTGCCTACGGCAATCGAACAAGAAGTAATTAATCAATATCAAGTTGAATCCGTAGGTAAAACAGACGACGTACGTGAACACTTTTATGCTATCTCACCCGAGCGAACCATCTCCAACCCCGCCGTCGCAGCCATTACCGAAGCCGCCCGTGGCTGGCTCAAACAATAACATGTAAAACAATAATTATGCTTTCATAAGGGCGCTAAATATAGAAAAATACTGCTATTAATTTTGGTATAACGGGACTTTCAGTTGGCAACAAAAATTTCTTTAAATATACCTACACTTACCCTGCGATAAAACCACCCGTGTAGGCTTGGCTTTACTGCATTGCCTTACAGTATGATTGTTGCTGCTGTGCGGTTAATGTATATACTTGGGCTCTGCACCTAGCAGGGTCACTGTGTAGTCCAAACCTACTTGCTCTGGCGATTGAAGGGTACTGTAATCGGCATCGTAATATAAAAGTTTGGTGGGGTTATTGACTACCACCAAAGAAGCCTCTTCGGTGGTAGTTAGCGTGGCCGTGGCGTAGCCTTCTATTAATGGAATGTAGCGGGTTTGCTCTGTTGCGGCATCGTAAACACTGAGTGTCGCGATAAAGCCGGTGGCGGTATTGTCTGCCGCAACAACCTGCACTTCCACTGTACCATTCAATACTGTTAGCGGGTTAATATTTGCACCGCCGTACATGGGCTTTTTATAGGGTATAACTTGGTATCGGTTGCCGCCTAACGCCTGCCAATTGGCATAAGCTCTATCAATAAAATTGGTTGAAGCATGCCTACGCGGCGGGAAGCTAAAGCTACTGTGGTTAATATCTAAGTATGCCATACGCGCCCAATAACGCCCCAATACATACTGCACTGTTACGGGGGCTATAATGCGCTGTAATACATGCAGGGGGGTCTCGTTATTATGCCGGTGCTGCCGGTGTAAATCAGGCACTATACTTTTACCCAAGCGAGCAATGCCATCGGGGTTGTGGGTCAGGTAAGTTAAAAATGGCCACGCCATGTATTCGTTTTCTTTGTGTACTATTGTTAAATAGGATAGCTCCAAAATATTAGATGGGATCCGATTAATCTCTTCACGGCCAAGACCCAGCTTCTCCATCAATTGTTGGTAAGCGGGGCTGGTTAAATAGGCATCCGTTACCCACTCGGCCACGGTCTCCATCCAACCATTAGTACTACTTTGGCTAGCCCAGTTATATTCGCTATATGTTAAGGCGTGGCCAAATTCATGCACCAATAGCTGTAGGTTTTTAATGCCCCGACTATCGTACACGAACTTACCGCCTCGCTGTGTTTGAATAAAGCCTAACCCCGCACCCGCATCAGAGAAGAATTTACCAGCCGCTCCATCACCTTCTATTTTTGTGCTATAAACATTCATTTTATAATAGGGCCCGTCATTACTGTAAACCGATAAAGACGGCGAGCGAAACCCCACATCATCCACAAAATAGGTATAGGCGCTCTCCAAATATTCCAACCCTAATAAAATGTCTTCAGTGTTTTCATAGCTCAAAACATTTTGGTCAATGGAATTATTAGAATAAACACGGAAACGGGCGGAATCGGTATATTGTGCATTTTGGGTATTTAAACCTAAATGCGTGTATTCATTGGTAACAGCAATAAAAGGGGCGCCGGCAGGTGGTGGCTCTGGCGGTGCTTGGCCGGCTAATGGATTGGGTGCTGCATAGCGGTTATCGCCAATACAGCCACACAACATTAATGCGCTGGCCATACTGCTACAGCGTAAAATATTTATTAAGTATCGCATTTTTAGTCCTACCCTATAGCCTACTAAAAGCCATTATTCCCGCGTAAAAAAAAACCATCGGTGCATCGCCAAGCCCTTAACCGCCATTAAAAGCAGTTAGCGCCAAAACCATCCAGCCTTAATGCCTCGGGATGTACCATTTCCTGTTTAATTTGCTTAGCGACGTCACAGGTAATGCGGGTATTATAAAGCTGAACCTCATCAAGCAGTGGATTCGCCGATAAATCGATATATGAAATATTACTTCTTGGTATCTTAAGCTGAAATAAGTCTACATTGTGAGTGATATCTAATTCGCTAATGGGGTTGTTTGTTATATTTAACCGCTGTAGCTTTGTGAAAGTTGATAAATCAAGGGTATTTAAATTGTTATTTGTGAGGTCTAGTATTTCTAATTCAGGCTTCTCGCCCCAAGTAATATCTGTGAGCGCGCCACGCTCAGCATCCATAACCTTTAAAGCTGAGTTGTGACTTACATTAAGAGTGGTCAAATTGGGCTCATTTTGAAACTGTAAGCGACTTAATTTAGGATTATTAGCCAGGTCTATCGTATTAATGCCTGAACCGTAAATAATCAGCTCATTAAGCTCGGGCAATAAGCTTAGATCTATATCCCCCGTAAAAAATCTTTCACTAATAAATAACGACTCCAATTTTGGTAAATTTGAGAGATCAATAGCTTCTATTTTATTCAAGAAAAAAGATAATTTTTTTAATTCGGTATTCGCTGATAAGTCCAGCGTGGTGAGCTCTGTATATTCAACCCAGAGCTCTTCTAGCTGAGGGTTGCGGCTTAATTCAATTAATTGCGGCATGCTTCCACTCAGCGTTAAACCTTTAAGTTGTGGCACACACCCCATATCCACCACTTGCATGTCTAATTGCTGGGGCTCGAAGTTTTCCAATTGGTTCAATTGCTCTATGCCGCCTAAATCACTGATGGGCTGCTGGCAGGCAAGGCTAGTCACCTCATCGCTCATTATTTTACCTGTTGCCATCACACAGGCTTTTAAGGCGTCATCGGCAAAGCTTAAGCTGGCGAGGGTTTTATTTTGCGTAGTGCTACCACAGGCGCCCATGCTACTGCTGGTGCCCGTTGCGCTGCTCATAGCCATATCGCTGCTAACAGCCATTACACTACTATTACCACCGTTAACGGGGCCGCCTTCGCAAGCCGCCAATAAAGCAGTGGCCGCCAGCATGGGTGCGTATACGCCTATTTTTATATTCATAACTTGTTCCTTTAAAAGTTATTTTTTTTGGATTTACCCTATAAAACACCGCTGGGGCCATTGTCCTCATACCTTTTATTTTATTAATGCGTTAATAAAATAAACCGTGCGGCCTGTCACACATCAACTTACTGGTGTAGCACCCGGCAAATATAACAAATGATCCATTGATTGTGGCGCAGAGTACTTAGGACGAGGTAATAATGGGCAAAAAACGATCACCCGCTCCTGCCTCTATGCGTTATCCCAATTAGCCGCTTCCATGTGGCGATGAAATGTCTAATAAGGTGCCTCCTACCCCGATGCGCGACCCTAATGACCTACGTCCGCATCAATGTCATTAACTTAAGGGACGAGGAAACAACATTTCATCCACTAATGCTTGATATCGACTTCCTTACCTTCGTTGCTCAAAGCGTTACATGCCCCGGCATGCGCCCCTTTAAGCG
>NZ_CEXWTU010000232.1:0-7522 GCF_982758155.1 Marinagarivorans sp.
CAGCAGTACCAATATGGCGCGGTAACTTTCTACCAGCTTCTGCAGGTTTTTTTCCGATCCATAAGTTTGATAAGCGTCGTGAGCTTGCTCTACTTGGGCTGTAAGCTCTTTGTATCGCGCGTGCTCTTCTTTGCTGAGTTTGGGGTGCTTACCCAGAACCAGCTGTGCGATGGCGCTTTGTGCACTTGGCGATTTCATTTGAGCTTCGGTAGGTGCTATGTCGGCAGGTTGGTAGCTTGCAACAAGGTATATGCCAACGGCCGCTAAGGTGGAAACGAAGCCACCTGCAACATAAAGTGGCCATTTCAGGTTCAGTGAGGGCGGCTCTTCTGTTTTGAATGATAGCGTGAAATCTTCTGGGCCATCGTCTTCGGGTGTGCTGCCGCCATAACGATGGATTGGGTGCTCACTGACCATTGTTGGGGTGTCGAAATCTGAGGTGTCATCACCATCGTGTTGGGCTACTTGTTCAGCAAGATAGTCAAGATCGATGTCGTCTAAGGCATTGATGAATTCTGCACCGCTTTGGAATCGGTCGTCTGGGCTTTTGGCCATAGACTTATCGATAAACCATTGCATTTCGCGGGCGTAGTGGGGGAGCTCTGGCACAGCTTCGGTAATGTGGCGAATCCCAATGGCAACGGCAGAGTCGCCTTCAAAAGGAACATAACCCGCCGTCAGGTAAAACAAGACAACCCCTAAACTGTATAAATCGGCGCGTGGGTCTACGTCGTTACCTTTGGCTTGCTCTGGGCTCATGTAGTGGGGGGTGCCAATAGCGGTGCCGGCCTGGGTAACGCTGATGTCTGTTTCACTGGCGCGGGCGATACCAAAATCCATCAAAACAGCGCGCTTGGTGCTGCTCTCAATCATGATATTTTCGGGTTTAATATCGCGGTGGACATAGCCTTTGCCACCGGAAATATCGAGTGCGCTGGCAATGTCTTTTACGGCGTGGATCTTCTCCATAAAAGTCAGGTTTTTACGGGCATGCTTGAGATCGGAGCCGTTGATGTATTCCATCGAAAGGTAGTAGGCGCCGTTAGATAGGCCAACGTCGTAGACCGTTACTATATTGGGGTGGATTAGCTTGCTCACGATTTGGGCTTCGCGCATAAAGCGTTGGCCAAAGGTAGGATCTTCGGTAAGCGCTTTCGACATTACTTTTAGTGCAATTTCGCGCTCAAAAATATCCTGTACTGCTAAGTAAACAGTGGCCATGCCGCCTTTGCCCAGGGTTTTGATTATTTTATAGCCCGGGATCTCTACCGCCATGATATTTCGTGTTCCAGTCAAAAGGGATTGTGAATATTTTTGGGTGGCTATCATAGCCTAAGCGCCCACTGTTGAGTAGTTCGGCGCTTTAATCGAGATACGGTTTAGGGTGAAAGATTGCGATGTGTTTTGATTTGGTGCAGAACAGAGTAGGAGTGAGGCCCAATCGTAACGGTAATGTAGGCCGTACATTCTTTGCGCGATAGTCCCTCTGAGGTTAAGCCTCGGACTGTGTGAAACCTTATTCGTGGGTGCATTGCACCGCAACGGCAATATCGAGCGAAACCTCACCAATGCAAGTTCAGGCATAAAGCTGAGATAGGGGCTGTACACAAAGGCAGTATTGAGGCCACAAAATCGTGTAGCACAAGAATAGGTAGTCTTTATATGCTTTTAGATTATTGCGCGATAAAGCCCTGATTTTCCTCGTTAATGAGTGCGTACAGGGGCTTATCTGTGAAATTGACGCTACGCTTTTAAGAGCACCTTAAGTGTATGAAGAATTTGCTCATGGTTTGTTGGGTAAAGGGATTTGATGCGAGGGGTGAGCCTGTTGAAGAGCAATAAAGAGTGGTGAGTCGTATTAACGTAATGGGTGGTATTTAATGCCGTTAAATGAACCGCAAGGGCGAGCAACGCTAGGCCGTGCTTGGTTGGGCACCCTCATGCGTGGGGTTAATATTGTCCACAGCCCTTTAACCGGTTGGTTTGTGCTCGGCCTGTCACTACTTATCACGGTGTCGGCATATTGGCTGGCGAATAAGGTAATGGATCTTCGTGCTGAGCAACAGTTTGAATTTGGTGCGGACGAAGTGCATGGGGCTATTCGAGAACGAATGGCGGTGTACGAACAAGCGTTACACGGAGCTGTGGGGTTATTTAACGCATCAAGCCATGTTGATCGTAACGAGTGGCAGCTGTATGTAAATTCAATGCGTTTGAATACTCGTCTGCCAGGTATTCAGGGGGTGGGTTATGCCGTGCAATTGGCGCCTGAGCAATTAGCCTCCCATGTGGCAGAGGTACGCAGTGAAGGGTTTCCTGATTATGCTGTGCGCCCTGCGGGGGAGCGCGACTACTATTCGGCGATTATGTACTTGGAGCCGTTTGATTGGCGTAATAAGCGGGCTTTTGGTTACGACATGTGGTCTAACGCTATACGGCAAAAAGCGATGCTGCACGCAAGGAATTCTGGCGAGGCTTCGCTCTCGGGAATCATTACTTTGGTGCAAGAAATCGATGAAGATTTGCAAAAAGGTTTTTTAATGTACTTGCCCTACTATGGTGAGTATCAGCATTTCTCGGAGGCTTCAGAAGTTTTTAATATTGAGCAGCGGCGAAAACATTTTGTGGGTTGGGTCTATGCCGCATTTCGTGCCAACGATCTCATGGATGGTATTTTGGGTGAGGATAAAAAAATAGATTTTACTGTCTATGATGGCGATAAAATTTCTCCTGATAATCTGTTGTACAGCAATAAGAAAGTAGTTGATGATAAAACTGAGCACGGTTTATTGTTGGCGAAACCCTTATTGGTGCAAGGCCATCTGTGGACTGTAGTCTACGAGGCCGAACCGGATTCTATTCTAAATCAGCAGCAAATGCAGCAACCTTTGTATATTTTATTGGCCGGTATCGTTATCGATTTTCTGTTGTTTTACGTTATCGTTTCGTTGCACTTTCTTAACAAACATTCGCGAGACCAAGCCATTAAATTGAGTGAAGCGAAAGAAGTCAGTGAGCAAAGCTTGGCTTTGCAGGCGCGTTTAATCGAAGAGGCTGAGCATGCTTCACAAACATTTTTTGAAATAGCGCCTGATGCATTACTCGTCGTTTCGTCAACGGGTGACATTGTTCAAGCCAATCAGCGGGCACACGATGTGTTTGCTTACGGCCGAAACGAATTAACGGGGATGAATATCGACGCGTTGGTGGCAAAGGCGGTTGCAGGTCATCATTCTGAATTACGCGCGTCCTACATGGCTCAGCCTAGCTCTCGCGTTGTGGGAGCTGATAGCTCGTTGGAAGCAGTGAAAAAAACAGGCGAAGCTTTTCAAGTAACCGTTAATTTAGTACCGCTTGAACATCACGGTTCATTGCATACTGTTGCTGCGGTGCATGATGTAACGGCGCAAAAAGTGGCCGAGCAAGCATTGGCGCAAGCGAAAGAAAAAGCGGAGGCGGCTAATCAATCGAAGAGTGAGTTTCTTGCCAATATGAGTCATGAAATTCGCACACCGCTGAATGCGGTTATCGGTTCTGCGCAACTGCTAGAAAAAACCTCACCTTCTGGGGCTCAGCAAAAATATGTGCGTATGATTCGGGGCGCGGGCGAGTCGTTGTTAGGCATAATCAATGACATTCTCGATTTTTCTAAAGTAGAGGCTGGTTGCATGGAGCTTTCTTCTACGCCTTTTAATTTAGATGAATTGGTGGAGCGTTTGTCAATGATGATGAGCGTTAATACGGGTGATAAAGCGCTTCAACTCGAAATTCACCTATCACCTTCGGTGAGACGTAATTTGCGGGGGGATGCACTGAGGTTACAGCAGGTTTTAATTAATTTAACCTCAAATGCAATTAAATTCACCGCAAAGGGCTGTGTGAAAGTGTGCATCGAGGGCGAATTTGATAGCGTACAGCAATGCCAGAAGATGGTATGTACGGTATCAGACACGGGCATCGGCATGACGCCGGAGCAGCAAAAGCAGCTTTTCAATGCGTTCTCGCAGGCCGACGGTTCTATAACGCGCCGCTATGGCGGCACAGGTTTGGGCTTGGTGATTTCAAGTCGCATCATTGATTTGATGGACGGACGAATATTTTTGACCAGCGAAGCGGGTATCGGAACAACCTTTGGTTTCACCATCGATTTACCGGTTGCCGAGCCATCAAACGATATCACTGTGGAGCACAATAAAATATCACCTGTTTTATTGTGCAGCGATAATGAGGGAACGCAGCAAAGTGTTACTTCTAATGTGGAATATTTAGGTTGCCCGATAAGTACAATAACCTCGGCACAGTTATTGGATTACGAGACGTTGGATAGTCGGCTATTAGAGGCGGTGAGCTTTGTTTTAATGGACATGGATGGGTTAGGGTGCTCTCTTGAATCGGCGCACGTATCGCTTCGCTCTGCGGGTTTGTCGGCTTGTCCTTTTGTACTTGTTTTAAGTAATTCTCATCGGGCTTTACTATTGGACGAGAGCATCCATTCTTATTTTTCGAATTATATGATTAAACCCGTTACGGCGCTTGCTTTGCGGGCAGTACTTAACGAAAAATACAGCGCTAATGGTGAGGGTGGCTATTCGTTGGACGCAAATCCTAACGATTTAGAATCAACCACTTCGTTGTTAGGTATTAATGTTTTGTTAGTTGAAGATAATGTCTTAAATCAAACTATTGCATTAGATGTATTGGAAGATTTGGGTGTGACTGCGATTGTCGCCAATAATGGTGAGGAGGCGATTGCTGCGTATTTAGCTGACCTTAGTTCGCAGGCTGGGCCATCATTTGCCATGATTCTAATGGATGTACAAATGCCGGTAATGGATGGTGTTACCGCAACGCAGATATTAAAACGCGAACACCGATGTACGTTACCGATTATCGCAATGACGGCGGGTGTATTAACGTCTGAACGAGAGCAATATAGCGAAGCGGGAATGGACGGCTTTGTCGCGAAGCCCATTGATCACGAAGAACTTTATCGAGAGATGAACGTTTGGTTGCATCGCTCATTGAGTGTAACCGCTGCTGGCGTTATTGAAAAAGGCAGCTCGGAGGAGAATATTACAGTCACGTCTTCTGATGCTGTAGCGAGCAATGCTAGTGAGGTAGGGCGCTTGGAAATATTAAGTTTAGAGCGTTTAAATACTCTAACGCGTGGGCGCGCACCAAGGATTGCTCGTTTATGTCAATCGCTACAGTCGGCGGTTGAGAATGGTAATGTCATTTTGGCCGAGACAGCGCTTGCCGTTGGACAGGGCGATTATCAGAAAGCTAAATTCTCTTTGCATAGTTTTAAAGGGCTAGCAGGGAATTACGGCGCCGATCAATTGTATGCGCATATCCAAGATATCGAATCTAGAATCATGGCTGACGATTTTGATAACTTAGGCGCAGATGTGGACGCGCTAAAAAATGAAATGGCTGAGTTTGCGGTATTGGCCACCGCCTGGGTTGAGGCTAATCAATCCGCATAATCCTGTTCGGTAGTGCACGCCCCTAAAATGCAATATCCGGTATTGGGCAATCGAGTACTAGTGCGACCATACGTAATAATGCAATCTCATCGTCAGTAATTTTTCCATCACTTTTTATGCACGCAACTAATGCTTTGAGTAATGCGGGTTTACTCAGCGGTTTAAGCTGGCTCAGTTGTGTGAGGGCGCCGTCGAGCTTTTTCAGCGAAACTGCCGCTGGAGCGGGAAGTGGAACCCCCAATATCGCATTGACGTCTTTGAGTAGCGTTAAGCGTTGATCCGCTTCTGTATGGCTGGCCGCATAATAAAAAAGAATGCTTAATGCTGGTGCGCAATCACTCAATTTTATGTTGCCCGAAAGCTGAGCTTTGAAAGGCGCTATTGCGAGTCGATAAATACACCATTCAAACAGTGTGAGTTGTTTGTCGGCTTCAATTAACGCTTTTGCGCAACATTTAAAGACATCGGCTTGCTCTTTAGATTGGTCTTGAAGGGCACTTTCGGCCATTAATAGTAGGTTGTGGCAATCGCCTTGCGATAGCTTTGCTATTTGGGGGAGTAACCCTGCTAGTGCTTTAACGGTTGCGGGGTGTGCATTTTTCGTGAGGTAGTCATGTTGTGCATCATGAAAATCTTTAGGTGTGTTTGTAATAATTAAGCCGTAAATTAATGCGCGGGCACTAAAGGCGCTATGCGAGGCTTCAATTAAGGCACTTGGAAGTTGTTTTATGTGTAATTTTGCGGCGTCCAGATTTTGTGCCGAAGGTTGACCTACGCAATTGACGAGTGCTTCACCGGCTTGCGCGCTTGTCATTGTTTGAGCCGTACGGCTGGCGTTGTGTGCACCGCTGGAGCCTGCAAAGCCCATGGCATTATCGGCGACATCACTGCTGGGCTGGGTGTGCCGGTTGCTACCGTTTGGGGAGTTTTTAGGCTGCGCTTCAAATGAATGCCCCAGCCGGCTGATGCGTTCGTCAATGTCGGGGTGTGTCGAGAATAGATTACTGAAAAATCGTGCGCGCAAACTAGAAAAATAGAAGTGACTGTACTGCTCGGCGTTTTCTGATTCGATACTTATCTCATCGGGGCCGCGGGCAATTTTTTTAAGGGCATTAGCGATACCTTCAGGGTTTCGGGTGAATTGTACGGCGCTGGCATCGGCGAGAAATTCACGTTGCCGGCTGACGGCGGCTTTAATCATATTGCCACAAAAAGTACCGGCGTAACCGATGGCCATTAACGCGAGACCTACCCCGGCGGACTTATTATCGGACCGTGAGCGGCTATGGTGACGGCGGCGGCCGAACCTTGATCCGCCCACCATATGCTGCCCAATAAGACCAATTAATAAAATGCCGTGTAGCAGGGCAACAAGGCGCATATTGATTTTCACATCGCCAAAATTAATATGGCTAAACTCATGCGCTACAACACCTTGTAATTCATCGCGGGTTAGTTGCTCTAAAGCACCTTCGGTGGCTGCCACGACGGTTTGATGCCGATTAAAGCCCGCGGCAAATGCATTTATACCATGGCCCGGAATAACAAAAACTTTGGGCACTGGGCTGCCTGAGGCAAGCGCCATTTCGGTAACAATATTAAAAAACTGCTTGTGTTGGGGGTTGTCTGTTTCGGGGTGCACATGCTTGGCATTCATTGATAGCGCAACTTGAATACCGTTGCCGCCAAGTTGCAGGCTTTTGTAGGCGCTGCCTAAAAAAATAACCGTTAAGGTTCCTAGCGCAGACCAAGCAAAAATTGGATTAGTGAATAGAGCCTTCCAATAGCCGATATCCGTCCACTGAGTGTCAACAACTGTTTGAGTTTGAAAATAAGTCACCACACCAGAAGCAATAATTGCGGTGAATAAAACAACCAGAGCGACCGCCACCAATAGTAGTAGAACGAGGCGGGTAGTTTGGCGTCGGGCTTTATCTTGATGCTCAAAAAAGTTCATAGTGGGAATGGCGTCTCGTTGGGGGCTAAGGGGCGAGGTAATAATAGTTTATCCAATTAGGCGAAGAGATCGGCTTTCT
>NZ_CEXWTU010000233.1:0-7509 GCF_982758155.1 Marinagarivorans sp.
CTATTTCCGTTGTGATTCTCGCCGGCATCTTCTCGTAGTAGTAGGAAGTCGTATGCGGCTCTGAAGCGTTGATGCTCAAGGGTAGAAAAACAGCGCTTGCCTTGTCGGTTCTCAAGGCCGTTTTGCAAAAACCAAATATCGCGCATGGGCATTAAGAAGCGCTTAGGGATTGCTGTACGGGTAAGCTGTTGTGAAATCACACCGGAAATAGCGGCGTTTTTGGCATCGCCTGGCTTCATGCCTTCTTTTATAAAGCGTTCAATCTCGGCTTGCAGCGGCAACCATAAAAATGCTGCAAAGATAAAGGCAGGGGTAACACGCTTACCTTGGCGAATGCGTTTATCGGTATTGATGCAAACAAGGTCGATGACTTGGCGATTAAAGGGTGATGAGTCTGCAATGGGGCCTACGCCAGGAAACAGGTGGCGAAACAAATCATACTTCTCAAGGCTTGCGACGGTTGCCGTGGCGCATCCGCCGAGCATTAATTTGAGCACTTCTTCAAATAAACGCGCGGATGGAATGTGGTCGAGTAGCTCGCCTTGTTCAAAAATAGGTTTTGCGGTTGCGGGCTCTAAATGAAAGCCTAGCTTTGCGGCAAAGCGCGCAGCGCGCAACATGCGGACGGGGTCTTCGCGATAGCGCTCGCTGGCATCGCCAATGATGCGAAGCGTACGTGATTCAATATCGCGAAGGCCGTGGGTAAAGTCGATCAGTGTTTGCGATACGGGGTCGTAATAAAGCGCATTGATGGTGAAGTCGCGGCGAATGGCATCGGACTCTAAGTCACCGTAAACATTGTCGCGCAACAAAAGTCCTTGTTCGGACTGAACAGCGTCGCGGGCTTTACCTTGTTCGTGGTGGCCGCGAAAGGTTGTGACTTCAATAATTTCACGACCAAAGCGGACATGAACAATTTTAAAGCGTCGGCCAATAATGCGAGCGTTACGAAACACCTGGCGCACTTGCTCGGGCGTGGCGTTAGTTGCGACATCAAAATCTTTTGGTTTAGCCTCTAGGAGGCTGTCTCGAATTCCGCCCCCGACAATGTAGCCTTGATAGCCGGCTTGCTGAAGCTGAGAGCATACTTTGACGGCCGCTTGGCTGAGCTGGTTGAGCACAATGTGGTGCTCTTGTCGCGTAGCTTTACTGCTATCTGAAGAGGATGACGGTGAGAGGAGTTTGAGAAGACGTTTAAGCATGATGTGCAGTGAGTAAGTCAATGATGCACGAGTGTAACATGGTTTATAAGTAGGCGGCTTCTATCGCGGGCGTCTCGATTTTATCGGGGATATAAATGAAAACGGGAAGGTCTCATTGAGTACCTTCCCGCCCGAAAATGTTGTTGTGTCAATCGGACACATCCATGTCCGTAAATTGCCAAGCTTTTGCTCGCCCTATCGGTCGTAGCGAATGTTTTTATTGTTGTTGTATTTTCTCGTTATTATTATTTATTGTTCTTATAGTTATAAAAGTTATCTGTTTTTATTATTTATTGTTGTTATTAGTTATCGAAATGCTTTTTGTTATTCTTTATTGTTTTTATTATGAGACTAAACAAAGCATTAGGCGTGCCAAAACAACAAAAGCTTTTTAAATCAGAGGCTTAAGTGGATTATTGGCTTGCGGGGATTACGTGAGATAAGGTGCTGGCGTTACCCAATGTTTCGATGGTGTTACGCAGCAGCAAAGTCGGTAACACTTTGCGTAGAAAGCAGTGTAATTCGTAAAAATACCAAGATCAAAATCTTAGTATTTACGAGTTTTATGTCAACTTTATGAATAACGCGTCAATGTTGTTTCTTTCTGGGTGTCCTGACGCGGAAAAGTGTTACCTAGTAAGAGCTGACACTCGATAAAAGGTTCCACTTTGTTGAATATTTTTTTGAGCGCGGTGGGAATGGGGAGGGTTTTACAGAGGAATATCTATTTCTCGGTGGCTTTGCTGCCTCTGGAGCGAGGAATGCCTAAGCGTTGGCGTCTTTCCCAGAGGCACTTTCGGCTTACACCTAATTTGCGTGCTAATTCTGTCTCGCTCATAGTGTCTTGGTGTTCAAGTACGAAGCGTTGGAAGTAGTCGATAAGGGATAAGTCTTCTTGTGGGTCGGGGTGGCTGGCAACTTTCTCGCCAACGGACTGTTCATTAAGGTTGTGAGGATTACTGTTGTCGGGGTTGAACTCGTTACCATCTAACTCTATATCGAGCAGGGTGTGATCAATTTGATCGCCGTCGCACAGGATAACGGCGCGCTGAATGGCGTTTTCCAATTCGCGTATATTTCCAGGCCAGCGATAAGTTGTTACAACTTGGACGGCTTCAGGGCTAAGAGTGAGCAGTGGTTTCCCGACTTGGTGGCAATATCGTCGAACAAAGGTTTCAGCGAGGGAGAGTATGTCTTTGCCGCGCTCGCGCAGTGGTGGAAGTTTGAGCTGGACTACATTAATTCGAAAGTATAAATCTTCACGAAATAAGCCTTCTCTGGCGAGCTTGCCTAAATCGCGGTGCGTTGCAGCGACAAGGCGCACGTCAACCTTGTGAGACTCTACGGAGCCTAGTGGTCTGACTTCACCTTCTTGTAGTACACGCAATAAGCGAGCTTGCGCTTCAAGAGGGAGTTCGCCGATCTCATCCAGGAAGAGCGTGCCGCCATCCGCAGCGGCGACTAGGCCTTCGCGATTGGTTGCTGCGCCAGTAAACGCTCCTTTCTCATGACCGAACAGTTCAGCTTCAATCAAGGTGTCGGGAATGGCGGCGCAGTTCACTGAAATGATAGCTGCTTTTTTTCGAGGGCTTTCTGTGTGCAGCGCTTGTGCAACAAGCTCTTTACCTGTGCCGGTTTCGCCGTTGATGAGTACGGTGGCGCCAGTAGGGGCAACTTTGTGAATTTTTGCGTAAAGCTCTTTCATGACGGGTGATGTACCGATCATGCCTTCTATTTGTGTTTGGTTTTCACCGATAAGGGCTTTTTGCGTTGCCGCGGCTTTATCGCGCTTGACGATAACGCGTTTGACGGCGGTGAGCATTTCATCGTGATCAAAAGGCTTGGCAATATAGTCAATGGCGCCCATGCGCATAGAGTCTACAGCTGAGCGCAAGCTGGCATAGCTGGTCATGATTAAAACGGGCGTATCGCCAGCGAGTGTAATCAAATCGGTGCCGGGTGCGCCTGGTAGGCGAAGGTCCGAGACTACAAGGTCAAAATTGTTGAGGTTGTATTTTGTGGTCGCTTCTTTCACCGATCCAGCCTCGCATACCTCATACCTATTACGAACTAGGAGTTTGCGCAAAGCGGTGCGGATAATGGCTTCATCTTCAACAATTAAAATTTTATTCATAACTTGCTTTAACTTGCGTCAGGACTGGTAAGTGTTTCTGTTGGTTGGCTAGCCGGTTGTTTGGGTAGAGTGATAATAAAGCGGGTGCCATTAGCGGTATCTTGATGGGCGGGCGATTCGATATCAAGCCCACCTTTATGATCCTCGATGATACTGTACACCATTGCCAAGCCAAGACCAGTGCCTTCTCCGGGTTCTTTTGTGGTAAAAAACGGCTCAAATATGCGATCTTGTAGTTCTTGTGGAATACCCGAGCCAAAATCTGTCACGGTGACGATGGCTAGATTGCCATCCATTTTCCCTTCAATAATGACATCGCCAAACAAAGGGCTGGCATCACGCGAGTTTGATAGCAGGTTAACAAAGACCTGTATGAGCCTTTGGCTGTCGCCTAAAATAATAACTTCGGTACCTAAATCATTAACGAAGTTGACCTGGTTTTTCTCGTGCTGAAGTGAAAGTAGATTGATGGCTTCTTGGGCGCAATTGTACAAACTAATGCGTTGGTAGTTGTCTGCCGAGTGCTGCCCTGCATGAGAAAAACTAACCAGCGTTTGAACGATTCGGCTTACGCGATTAGTTTGCGACAGAATTTGCTCGATGCATTCTAGAATTTCAGGCTCGTTGGTGTCGTAGCGCATGTTTTGAGCAAGGCAGGCGATTCCGGTGACGGGATTGCCGATTTCGTGGGCGACACCTGCGGCCAGTCGGCCAACGGAAGCCAATCGTTCGCTGTGGAGAAGCTCTTGTTCAAGCAGCTGAAGTTCAGTGACATCCTCAAGAATAATGACCTGGCCATCACTTTGTTGCGATAAGGTCGATGGAATCGAAGCTTTGTGTAGTGTTATCCAATGAGGACGGTGGTTAAGCTCGATTTGACGCTTGTAAAACCGGTGTTCTGATGAATTGGAAAAGCGGTGTAGCAAGCTGCCCCAGGGCGCGCGGATATCTTTAATGTGTGAGCCTGTAACCTCATCGCTCTGAATGCTGGTTAGCTCAGTCATGGCGCTATTCCACATGAGTATTTCAAGGTCTTGACCAATAGAGCAGGTGGGTAGGGGTAATTGCTCTAATGTTTTACGGTGATAGAGGCGCAGGTTGTTCAGCTCGGCGGCTAAGCCTGTTAGCTGGTTGCGAACATTGCCCAAGCGGCTTTCTATTAGGTTGATGTCGGTGGCGTCATGGGTTTCGGGGACTTTGAAGGGAACGAGTCTGTCCAATATCTCACTGGCCATGGCAATACCCATTAGGCTCGATAGGTTGGCTTCTAGCTCATCCCTTAATCGGCGCAGGGCATAAGGCCGGTTTTCATTGACGTGTAAGTTTAAGCGGTTAAGTGCCCGGCTCACTTCTGTGGTTGCTGTAGAGGCTCCGATGCGAGTGCTTAAGCGCGAGATGATTTCACCGGGTGAGCGCACATCTAGGGTCATGCGGACAGGGTGACTCAGTTCGTCTTGGGAGCAAAGCTCGGCGCTGTAGCGTTCATCATCACTTTGACGTGTAAGGCGCGATAATATCAAACAGGTGATTGTGTTAACGCCTAAGCTCCAGAGGGTAATGGATTGCCAGGCGTCCACGCCAACAATAAGCGTGTAATCACCGAAACCGATTCCCCAGTTTGTTTTGCCGAGTGTTAGCGGAATAAAAAGGCATACGAGCCAAATACTTCCGCCTGCAAGGGTGCCGCCGACTAAACCTCTTCGATTAATTTTGGGCCAGTGTGTAACCCCTAAAACGCCAGGTAATAGCTGAAGTGTGCCGATGAAGGCTGTGAGCGCCATTTGGGTTAGCGTAAATTGGTTGTTGAGAATGAGGTAGTAAGAGAAGCCAATCATGGAGACAAGGGCGATAAGGCCTCGGCGCATCCAGATTAATTGCCGATAAAGGTCGCGCTTGGTTCGTAAAGAATTACTGGGCAGAATCCACTGGTTAAGCATCATTGTTGTGAGCGCAAGCGTCATGGCGACCATGGCGCCTGTTGCAGCTGAAAGCCCGCCAATATAAGCCAGAATGGAAATGGCGGCATTCCCTTGCGCTAAGGGTACGGCAAGGGGGAAGTATTGGGCGGGGGTGTCTAGGCTGAGTTGATAGCCGCCCCAAAGAATCGGAAATATCGGCAGCGCCATCAGTAGTAGGAATAGCGGGAAGGCCCAGGACGCGAGATCACTACTTTGTTTGACGGGGTTTTCAACCACCGTCATATGAAAGATGTGCGGCATGGATATGGCTGTTGCGATAAACACTAGCATCAGGGTGTGTGCGGTGGCGCCATCGCTAGCGGTATAGAGTGCAAGTGCGTGATGAGGGTTGTCGTTTAGCCATTGGTCCAGCCCTTCTAAGCCGCCAAAGCAGGCTGATACTACATAACCGCCCACAATAAGGAGGGCGAGCAGCTTGATTAGAGACTCAAAGGCCATGGCACTGATAAGGCCTTTGTGGTGCTCGCGATTCGCGCCGAACAGTACCGCGAAAACCGCAATGCCCACGCAGTACACCAAACCTAAAGACTGTTGGACGCCGAGCTGCCCAATTTGCGTGGGCTGCTCTTGCCCTTTGATGAGCAGCATCATGGTGTCGGCTACGGCTTGAATTTGCAGCGCAATTAGCGGCAGCATAGCCAGTAGCATAATCAGCGTGGCTAATGCACCAACAAGGTGACTGTGGTAGCGGAAAACGAGCAGGTCGGCCATCGAGTTAATTTGGAAACGCTTGGCGAGTTCAACCAAGGGCTTTAATGCAAAGTTGCCAAAAAGGAAGAGTAGGCCGGTGCCAATGTAATACGCGAGTGCGCCATAGCCAAAGCGGTCGGCCAGCTCGATAACCCCATAGAAGGACCATGCGCTCGCAAAAATTCCGAGTGAAAGAATATAGGTGATGGGGTGTGAGGTGATTTTGTTGCTGATCCAGTTGCGCTCGGTGGCATAGGCAATGCCAAATACCACGGCGATATAGCACAAGCTAATTAGTGCAACTTGGGTAAATGTGAAGTTCATGAGGGCTTAGATCCTTGCGCGCGCTTTTTTTTGTAGCGCTGAACAAGGAATGCGACAACGACGATCAAAAGCCAAATCCCGAAAGGTCTGTACCATTCACCATGAGGGTCCATAACCCAGCCAATAAGGGTGGGTGCGCAGATGTAGGCTACCAGCGCGAGGTAAACTAAAGGGCTGGGCTTATTCATAATTAGGACTGAGTAGGGTGTGGGTAAATTTTACTCAAGTTGTAGTGTTGTCGCAATTTACTTTGGCGCTTTTGTGGCATGTTGTAACGAATGTGGCATTATTTTTGTAATAATGGATGCGCTAGTCGCCATTGTTCCGTTCCCCAAACCAGAAGTTCTGGAACGGAAATGTTCCCGGGAGGGTTAAAGCCCATTTGACGCAAAGCTTGCAAGATATTTTCTTTTGGTTTGAGCATATCGATGCCCGGTGAACCGTGTTGCTTGCTCAGTTTGTAGCCGCGCTCATCAAGAAGAACGGGGATGTGACAGAATTTGGGTATCGGGTAATTGAGCAACTCAAAAAATAAAAGTTGGTTGAATGTTACCTCAAGAAGATCATTGCCGCGCACGACATGATTAATCCCTTGTGCAATGTCATCAACAATAACGGCTAGTTGGTAAGCAAAAAGTCCGTCTTTACGATGTACCACAAAGTCACCAGATTTTAGAAGATCTTCAGATAGTGGGCCGCTAATGCGGTCATGAAAGTGGACTTTAGTATTATGCCCTTGTTGTTGTGCGCTCAAAACATTGAGTCGCAACGCGCCTTCTTGGCGTTCTTTATCTCGGCAGCGGCCGTCATAACACCCTTCAAGTGAGCGCAGAATTTTGCGAGTGCACTGGCAGAGGTAGGTGAGGCTTCTTTGGTCGAGCTCTTGTAAGGTTTGCTTGTAGGCGTGGCTACGCTGACTTTGGAATAAAATGTCGTCATCCCAAAAAAGTTGATGGGCTTGAAGGCACTCAATGATTGCGTTAGCTGAGCCTGCAGGTTCCCTCGGTTGGTCGATGTCTTCCATGCGAACCAACCATAGTCCTGCGTTAGCTTTGGCGTCGAAATAACTGGCGAGCGCGCAAGCTAAAGAGCCAAGGTGTAATGGACCTGATGGTGATGGAGCAAAGCGCCCCTTATAAAGCGAAGTTTTCACGGTTGGGGCATAATCTTTGGGGGAGGG
>NZ_CEXWTU010000234.1:0-7474 GCF_982758155.1 Marinagarivorans sp.
GACCCTTACGATGTTAATGCTTGGAAGAGCTTTTACGCTGCGAATCCAGAGCATAAGAGGTCTGTTGGGGCATCGGGCTTAAATGAAGATGTTAAGAGAATTAATGTTGGTGAATCAGGCCACCATGTTCCAGCAGTAAGAAAGTCAAAAAATAGGGAGATGGAAGTTTCTAGGTCAGATAGGGATAGGCCGACTTTACATTTTCTGGGTGATGATCCTGGTTATGATCACTGGAGGTTACACAATGCTGAGCGAGAGCATGTTGGTCCAAGGCAGGGAGATTTTGAAGGTACTGACCAAGAGTTGATGAATGCCTATAAAAAAGCGTATGAAGGATTGGATGATATAAAGGTGGATGTAAGATCCCCAAATAACAAAACTAATTTGGGGGAGAATGTTACACCTAGAGAGGCGGTTGATTGTATGGAATGTTACTTAAAAGATAAGGGTAAGTTATGACAACTGTGTTAGATAAGTTATTAGATTTGTTTTGTAAAGATCGTGTTTTTTTAATGGATTCTTTTAATAATATCAATGTAAATGACTTTTTAGATGAAAGGGATGAAGATCCTTTCGATGGTGATTGGGTCAACGCTTTTAATGAAGTAAAGAAGCAGTTTGAAACCTTGCACCCAGAAAGATCTGCTATCGATAAAATCGACAAAATCAGAGAGTTAGCGTTTAGGTCAGCTTTCTCTGGATCAAACAGTAGTGATCTTGCTGGTTACGTGAGTGATGATTTTGAGTTGATATCAAAAGCTATAGTTATTAACAGTGATAACAAATGGGTTACTACTTTACTGGATATATACTTAGGAGGTGGGTTTCCTAGTGGTAAGCTTGTTCGACATTCAGTTAAGGTAAGAGATCTAGTGTAGCCGTCCACGGATCTAAGGGGTCAGAGTCTAGCAAGAATCTGGGACATCCATAACACCGACGAACGGTCTCGCATGGACATGATCGGGGACACCCAAAACAAAAAGCTGTTTAATCAATAGGTTAGCGCAGCCGTTAGAAATCCCACACTTAGCCCAGCCATTCGGTTGGGCTTTTTGGTTTCTACCTCTTTGCTTTAGAGGACCATCGCTCGGCTTCGTACTTAATAATCATCCCTTCCAGTAATTCTTGAATAACCCGTTGTTCTGCTGACGGCATGGCGGCAATAGCCTGAAACTGTAGAGCCAGATTAGCGTTTGGTTCGAGTTCGTCACCTTCAAATATCAAAGAGTCGGTGGTAACACGTAAGGTCTTAGCGAGTTTCTTAATGGCCTCTAATGAGGGTTGTGAAGAGCCCGCCTCATAGCGTTTGACCTGAGTGACATGCAAGCCAATAGCATCGGCCAAAGCTTGTTGTGTTAAGCCTTTCTTTTGACGTATTTCTAATAATCGTTTGGCAATACTCATAATGGCAAAGTAGTTGAGTGGATTTGCCATGATCTTACCCTCTGTTTGCAAACTCTCTCGACAATGGTAGCATAAGAGATACCTAAATGTAATATACTAGAGACTTGACAGGTTTTGGGGAATCAACATGGCAAGATTGGCGGATGACGCAATCAATACGATCAAGCGAGATATCTCTTTGGTGCGCTTGGTGCAGTCCCAAGGCTACGCCCTAAAAAAACACGGCAAAGACTACGCCCTTAGCTGCCCGTTCCACAAAGACGACCAAACCGCCTCGTGCGTGATCACTCCAAGCTCCAACCTGTTCCACTGCTTTGGCTGCGGCGCGGCCGGTTCGGTGGTTGATTGGGTAATGAAAACCCAAGGCGTGAGCTTTCGCTTTGCCTGTGAGATTCTGCAAAAAGACCTTGGCTTAGTGGCTGAAAACACTGGCCAGCCGGTCAAGCAAAATACCACCACAAAACTCCCGCCGCTGTCTGCCAGCACCGATAACCAAACGGCCTTGAGTGATGTGATTAATTATTACCACGACACGCTCAAACAGGCACCCGAGGCGCAGGAGTACTTACGTTCGCGCGGTTTGGATAATATCGAGCTGATTGAGCGGTTTAAGCTTGGCTTTGCTAACCGCACCTTGGGTTATCACTTACCCGAAAAGAATCGCAAAGCCGGTGCCGAGCTACGCGGTAAACTGCAAGAAATAGGCATATTACGAGACAGTGGTCACGAGCATTTTAATGGTTCGTTGGTGGTGCCGATCATGGACGCTCAGGGCGTAATCACTGAAGTTTATGGCCGAAAAATACAGGGTAATAAACTGCGTAAAGGCACAGCCCAACACCTTTACTTACCCGGCGCACATGATGGCGTTTGGAACGTCCAAGGATGGACTAATGCAGCGAGTGCAGGAAGCACAGGAGCAGTGAATATTGAAGCGTTTACAGCGGCTAAGGAAATAATCTTGTGTGAAGCCTTAATCGATGCGATGACGTTCTGGGTACATGGGTTTAGAAATGTTACCGCGAGCTACGGCACATCGGGTTTTACCGCTTCTCACTTAGCCGCTTTTAAACAGTATGAAATCAAACGCGTATTGATTGCTTACGACAGAGACGAAGCAGGTAATAACGCGGCAGAAGCCTTAGCAAAAAAACTGATGGCCGAGGGTATCGATTGTTATCGTATTAATCTACCGAAGGGTATGGACGTAAACGAATATGCACAGCAAGTGACGCCAGCGGTTAAAAGCCTAGGGCTCGTCATTCGAAAAGCGGAATGGATGGGAAATGGTCAGGCACCAGAAAGACAAGAAGATATAGAAATACAAACAGCGGTAGTGCCAGTCTTAGCGGCTAAAGAGCCACCACCAGAAAATGAAAGTAAAGAAACCCTAGCGCCCACACTGCCCGAATCCACCCAGGCCAGCCCCTTACCCGATATGCCCAGTATAGAACTTGATGCCGAAGTGACAGAGCACGAAATTAAAATCACTTTAGGAAAGCGCCTTTACCGTATACGTGGCCTACAAAAAAACATGAGCTACGAGCAAATGAAAATCAATTTACTCGTCAGCCAAGGCGAAGCGGTACACGTTGACCAGCTGGAACTTTACAACAGCAAAGGCCGTCAGCAATTTATCAAACAAGCTTCGATTGAATTAGGCGTAAAGGATGATGTAATCAAAAAGGATCTAGGCAAAGTCTTATTAAAACTCGAAGCCCTACAAGACGAGAATATTAAAAATACCCTAGAAAAACAGACTAAAAAAGAAATTAACCTTACGGATAAAGAGCAGCGCGCGGCGCTGGAATACTTGCAAGACCCTTCACTCCTTAGCCGCTTGTTGTTGGATTTTGAAACCTGCGGAGTGGTCGGTGAAGCAGTGAATAAACAAGTGGCTTATCTTGCCGCTGTCAGTCGTAAATTGGAAAACCCGTTAGCGGTGATGGTGCAAAGTTCTAGCGCCGCCGGTAAAAGCAGTTTAATGGAAGCCGTGTTGGCGTTTATGCCGGAAGAAGAACGCATTCAATACAGCGCCATGACCGGCCAAGCGTTGTTCTATATGGGCGAGCAAGACCTTAAACATAAAATACTGGCGATTGCGGAAGAAGAGGGCGCGAGTAACGCGAGTTATGCGCTAAAACTCTTACAGAGTGAAGGCGAAGTGAGTATCGCCAGTACGGGTAAAAACGACACCACCGGCAACCTCGAAACCAAAACCTACAAGGTTGAAGGGCCTGTAATGTTGTTCAGCACAACGACGGCTATCGACCTGGATGAAGAACTATTAAATCGTTGTATTACGTTAAGCGTGGATGAAAGCCGCGAACAAACCCAAGCGATCCACGTGATACAGCGCCAACGCCGAACGCTCGAAGGGCAGCGCGCACGCAAAGATAAAAAGACATTAATCCAGCGTCACCAAAACGCCCAGCGCTTGTTGAGGTCACTGGGTGTCATTAATCCCTACGCCGATCAACTCACCTTTCTGAGTGATAAAACCCGCATGCGGCGCGACCATGAAAAGTATCTGGGTCTGATCGATTCGATAGCGTTACTGCATCAATATCAGCGTGAAATTGTGCGGGATGAATACGACGGTGAAACCAGTGAATATGTGGCGGTCACGTTGGAGGATATAGCAATAGCGAACCAATTAGCGCATGAAGTGCTGGGCAGAACACTAGACGAACTACCGCCGCAAACTCGGAAATTATTAAATCATATTCACGCGATGGTATTGGATGTTTGCCAACAAGAAAATATAGCGCGATGCGATTGCCGATTTACACGTAAGCAGCTCAGAGATTATAGCGGCTGGGGAAATACTCAATTGAAGGTGCATCTTGATCGGCTGGAGGATATGGAATATTTAATAACGCATAACGGCAGTCGAGGGAAAACGATTACCTATGAATTGATTTATAACGGCGAAGGTGATCATCGCAATACCTTTGTTATGGGCTTAATCGATATTGAAAAATTACGTTACGACAACAAAAAAACGGGGCTGGAGCCGGTAAAGTCGGGGCCAAAACGCCCCTTAAACGGTCTTGTTACGGGGCTGGTACGGGGTGACAAAAAACCAGAAAACACTACAAATGCAGTGTTAAATGGATATTTACCTCAAAGCAGTGAAATAACCACTATAAAAGAAAATAATGACAGTTCTCATCGTAATCATACCGCCATGAGCACCAACTAATGGCCGGTAAGAAAACCGTCTTTATCGAAGCCTATGACCCTGACTCCTTAGCCGCTTGGATGTTGCGTTACTTGGATTGGATGGCTGTAACGAATTACGCCAGCACCACGGTTGCATCCCGAAAAGTCGATTTACATCTATTTAACGCATGGTGTAAAACACGCAGCCTCAGCAAGCCAAACGAAATTACCAAGCCGATTCTAGAGCGCTTCCAGCGCTATCTTTACCATTACCGAAAACCCAACAGTAAGCCATTAGGCTTCCACCGTCAGTCGATCTTACTGCAAGGCTTAAAAGGCTTTTTTAAATGGTTGGCGCAAAACAACCACATCCTCTACAACCCCGCCTCAGAATTAATCTTGCCGAAAGTCCCCAAACAATTACCCAAAGATATTTTAACCACGGAAGAGGTGGAAACGATATTAAACCAGCCGGACTTAAACAGCCCATTCGGTGTGCGAGATAGGGCGATGATGGAAGTGCTCTACAGTACTGGCATACGTCGTACTGAATTGGTTAACCTAACAATCTTCAATATCAGTGAATCGCGCGGCACGCTGTTTATCGATCAAGGGAAAGGTAAAAAAGATCGTGTAGTGCCGATCGGAGAAAGGGCGCTGGCCTGGGTTAATAAATACCTTGATGAAGTCAGGGGCGAACTGCTGATTGATCCGACTGTAACGACCTTGTTTATTACCTACCAAGGCAACGGCTTCCACCCGAACAAGTTAACCGCGGTAATCCGTGACTACATCAAACACGCGGATATTGGTAAAAGTGGTAGCTGTCATTTGTTCCGCCATACCATGGCCACGCAGATGTTAGAGAACGGCGCGGATGTACGCTTTATCCAAGAGATGTTAGGCCACGCGAGCCTGGAAACCACCCAGCGCTATACGCATGTGAGCATCGGTAAGCTCAAGGATATTCATACGGCGACACACCCAGGGGCGAATCTGAAAACCCCTGATGGGATGGAGTTACACGCCACCCTTGCCGGTGAGGACGAAGAAAAAGACTAAAATCAAAATCCGCTTTGTTTATGGGAGGCATTGAACTTCTTCCGCCGCCTGTCACATGGCTTGCAAAAGAGCCGCAAGCCAAGCGCCAAGCTTCAGTGTGCTAAACGGAGAGTTCATCACTCCGTAAGGGTGGCTAATAAGGTTGCGGCCCGTTCCCTCCAGTTTATTGTCATGCCCTTTGCAAAACCCCGCAAAGGCCACGCCAAACACTTCCAGTCACTAAGCGCGCAGCTTCTTCGGCCGCGCCCTGCGCGCACCTCTGCCCAGCGCCGGCATTTACTCCAGTCGCAAGCTCCCTCCGCAAATACCTTCCGCTGCCCCGTTTTGTGCTCGCTGCGCTCGCTCAAAATGGCCCTTTAAAAAACACAAAGGGCCAGTGCTTGCTATGTGTTGCGGCAAGCCGCGCTTAAGGGCTTTATTACCCCCAACCCCCAAGGGGGCTAGCTTCGTGGCGAGTGCAGTAAAAGCGCGGAGTCAAGCCTAGCGCGCTACCCAGCACCGCACGCCGCGCAGGGTGTGTGCCAGCGTTGGGGGCGTGAGCACTGCTTGTCCTTCCATGATAACGCCGTGCTCGTACCGTCAAGGGCAAGGCAAGTCGCAAAGGGCGCGCGACCCTTGACGGCACTGCGCGCGGCGTTACGAGGAAGGCCAAACAGCGCTCACTCAGGGTGTTGTATCTGCAAAAGGTTAATCAGATGAAAGTTGAAATCCACCCAGAAGTGTTAAAAGAACTGGAATATATCGTCGAGTTGCACCAGCAATATGGGGCACCGGCAAAAATGGAAAGTGTTGAGTCGCTAGTCAACTATATCCTGGCTAGCATAGCCGATGGGTCGCGTAGGCCGGGGTGTTGGGAGCGCCAGCTATTAGAGCAAATGGGGCTGGTGGCCGAGAGTAGCGAACATAAGAACTACCGGAATCATTACGGCAAGTAAGCCTCAAAGCCGCGTCACAGCGGCTTATTTATCCTTGATCGAGGTTAGCGGCAGTCAGCCGGTAAGTGGGTTCCGTAAGATACGTGCGGAACTGGCTTGTGCTTCTACCCATCATCTGTTGCCGCACGTAGACCCCTGCGGTGTCGGAGGCCAAAAGACGCCTCCGCCATCCTCGGCGCCGCTGAAAAGCGCGGCTAAGGGGAAATGGTGTTGTGGCCAAAAAGTGCGTCTGGGGATTTTTTTTAGTAGAGTGGCAGTGCCTCTGCGCAAATGCTCTTTAACACGCTGATAACACTAGGGAAAAACCGCCTCGGTACGATGAAGTGCATCTGGGTTTACTGTTTATGCCTATGGGAATCCTGGGGTTTATTGGGATCCTGATGGACGTGCGGCAACGCCAGGTTTCCATGGTTACATTAATAAAAACACTGATATTTTAAAAACGCAGGGGACAATTGACACCGGTAATATTGTTGCTGATTATGCGTTAGCGGCAGTTTATACCGGTGAGAATTTATTAAGATCGGCTGCAAATACGGCAATGGCTGCTGCAAACGCCCCTACATTTGCTTATTCTGCAGTTACGGGCGATTCATTTAAGAAATCAGAAGCCAGTTTGTTATCACTAGTACCGGCATTTCCTCAGGTAAGTGCGGGCTATAGCCTTCTGTCGGGGCGGCCATTTAGGGCTTTCAAGCAGTCAGCTAAAGCGGCACCTAGACAGCAGGCGCGAGCGTCCGGCCCGGAATATCATGAAGAGTTTGATATTCCTGATGCTCCTAAGCCTGTATTGACTGTAGAGCCTAAGCGTCTCGAAACCCCTAACGTTGTCAGTAGACGTATTGAGCCATCAGACCCTTACGATGTTAATGCTTGGAAGAGCTTTTACGCTGCGAATCCAGAGCATA
>NZ_CEXWTU010000235.1:0-7376 GCF_982758155.1 Marinagarivorans sp.
CCTCTAAATCCGTCAGATGATGGGCCTCGGCAGCGTTGATGTGCAATACGGTATGTACGTGATTCGACATCACGGCATAGGCACACAAATCGATGGCGAAGACCTCAGTCAATAACAACAAGCGGTCTTCTATCCATTGACGACGGTGCTCGTAGTTTTGCCCTGTGTGGTTATCTCGGCCGCACAAGAATGCTTTTCTGACACATCTACTGACACAATGATAATAAGGCGTTGCATCTAGCGAAACCTGGACTTTACGAGCCTTTGTCATGGTAATCACCTAGCGGCAGAGGGCAATACCTTAAGCCTAGCGGATGATCGTTTTTTGTCCAGATTTTAGAGTGTGTGTCCCCCTATGTTTCCCCCTATGTTTGTTTTCCTACGAAGCCGCGAAGGAACAAAACCCCAACCGCTGGTCTCGCGAGACGCGTAACTGGGGGAGCATTGAATCAGTGGCGCTGAACCCAGAGAGAATTGACCACTGATTACTTTTTTTGTGACAACTAGCTTGAAAGACTCCGATATTCTAATTCCCCCTTTTTCTATGCCAATCTCTTATTGCAATCCCTACTGGGTCTGCTATGTGTTCTGACCCTAGGGACTTTAGAATGGAATAAGCATTTGTCGAGTCTGTATAACTAAAGTCAAGGTCATTTGGGTTTGCTAAATCTACCGAGTCATCACGAGCAGCGTCGATAATGTTTTTTAAGTTACCCTCACAAATTGAGTCAAACTTCCGTTTATATTCTCCATATTGCAGTCCGATTTCAGCATCCATATGTATTGAATAACATGGTTCATCGTGGCTAATTGTAGTTCTGATACCTTTTGAGTAGATTAATGTATTTTTGACTTTCCCTTCACCAATTGAAGTATGCGGTTCAAAACCGTGTTGTCGATACAATTCGCACATCCCTAAAATTATATGCTTCCCATTTAATTGCCCATCCCTAATTTCTATGCGCCCGCTAGCGTAAAGTCCGCCCCACATTTCTAATGTTGTTGCTTGATAATGCGGCTCTATTTCGCTTTCTTCGCTGGATAGGTCCAAGAACCAAATATCTCCTGACTGACGAAGCTCCTCATATTTTTCAATGGGAATTCCTGCTTCAATAAGTAGCTTTGGGTCTACTTGTCTGATTATCCCTCTCGCATTACAGCTTACGCCGCAGAACGTTAGATTTTGTGAGTTTGAAATTGCTGGAATATATTCAACCATTTTGGAAATGCCTGGAATAAGGCTAATCATGCCGCAAGCTGAAGAGTCTTGTGGATAGAGGCAGGTCTGATATAAATCATCTCCTATCGGAGGATATATTCCTACAGGCTTTAAGTGCGACCAAGTTTGCCCCATTATTGCCATGATTGGGTCGTCAGCTACAATTCGTGGGCCTAATCGCATATTCGAGTTGCTTCCAATAATAGGCGCGAGGAAGTGATCTCTAAGGTAAGGGCCAAATAATGACGGCTTGCACTCTAAAGTTACCCAGCTATTAGGTTTAATTTGATTTGCTTTTAGGGCATCTAATAATTCCTTGGGGGAGTGGTATGTTGGCGCGTTTAATTTTCTTATGGGCGTCTCCATTTTTTTATAAAGTGAAGGCAGCCAATTTTTCAGGTCAGGATAAAGTTGTTCAGTTAAAAAATTCCCAATAGCTTTGTTCATATACAGACCTTTTTAGGCAATTTTATCTAGTGTGAAAATCAAAAAATACTGAGCCGATATATCGTGGCTTCCTAACTCTTATTGGTTTAATAAAGTATCATTACGTGCTATTTCAAATTTCATGGGTATGTTCACCGCATGGGAAACTCCGTGTATTTAGAATTAATTGCGAGCCAAGCTATACCTCAATCTTCTGAAGCTAAACTGTCCTGAGTCTTTCAAATTCATCTTTTGGCCATCCAAAGCAATCAAATAGTACTTTGTCAATAATGTTGGGTCTTGTCTGTGCTTCGTTGTTATCGGTGAGTGTATCTAAGGATGATATCAGTATTGCGAGTGCGGTCTTCCCTTTGGTAAGAATCGTCAAGGTCTTCTCCAAAAGTAATTTAACTAAGAATCTAGAGCGTGTTTAGAATTGAAGTCGTCATTTTTTCAGTTCAGGTATTCTAATTATGATCATTACCTCTCCACCCTAACTTTCAGGGCCGTCGGAGGCAGGATGCCGACGCAGAGCTTACAGGGAGGTATTCACCGCGTGCCCAGAAAGTTAGGGTGGGGCGGCCTACGAAGGGCGATCTATTCCTAATCACTTCTAAAAAACACCCCATAAAAACATCCCAAGTTAAATATTCACCTGAAAAAAAAGGCCTACACCCTCGCGGGTGTAAACCTCTTGTCTTGCTTGGCTGCTATTACTGGCAAGCCTCACAATCCGGCTCATCTATCGAACACGCCTTTGGCACGTTGGCGGGGCCGCTGGCCATTACGTCGGTTTTGTCGCCTGACGATACAGCGTTGTGGCTGCCGCGCTCTACGGTGGACTTCTCGGCGCTGGATGCTGCCAAGGCGCGCAAATAGTAAGTGGTTTTAAGGCCGCTGTACCATGCCATACGGTAGGTTACATCTAGCTTCTTACCGTTAGCGCCCGCAATGTAAAGATTCAAGCTTTGGGCTTGGTCGATCCACTTTTGGCGACGGCTGGCGGCGTCGACTAACCAGCGTGGCTCTACTTCAAAGGCCGTGGCGTACATGACTTTTAAATCTTCCGGTACGCGGTCGATTTTTTGTAACGAACCTTCGTAATACTTAAGATCGTTAATCATCACGTTATCCCATAAGTTACGCTCTTTAAGATCGCGCACTAAATAAGGGTTAACTACCGTGAACTCGCCAGACAAGTTCGACTTAACATACAAGTTTTGGTAAGTCGGCTCGATGGATTGGCTAACGCCCGTAATGTTCGCAATGGTTGCCGTTGGGGCAATGGCCATAACGTTCGAGTTACGCATGCCCTGGGTTTTCACTTTCTCGCGCAGGGTTTCCCAATCGAGCGTGGTGTCGTGGTTCATCTCGATGAACTCTTTACCACGGTTTTCCTCGAGGATTTTGATGGAATCGATAGGCAGAATGCCCTTGCTCCACAAAGAACCGTCGAAGGTGCCGTAACTACCGCGCTCGGCGGCTAGCTCGCTAGAGGCTTCGATCGCGTGGTAGCTGATAAGCTCCATAGACTCGTCGGCAAATTGCACCGCTTCTTTACTGCTGTAAGCCAAATGCTGCTTATAGAGTGCATCTTGGAAGCCCATAATGCCCATGCCCACAGGGCGATGGCGCATGTTGCTGGTGCGTGCGGCCGGTACGCTGTAGTAGTTAATGTCGATAACGTTATCCAACATACGCACAGCGGTTTTAATGGTTTCGGCGACTTTCTTCTTGTTCAGCTTGCCATCTTCAATGTGCTGGGCCAAGTTGACCGAGCCCAAGTTACACACGGCAATTTCTTCGTCGGCTTTAGTATTTAGCGTAATTTCGGTACACAAGTTAGACGAGTGAATAACACCGGCATGCTGCTGTGGGCTACGCAGGTTACACGCATCTTTAAAGGTGATCCAAGGGTGGCCTGTTTCAAACAACATACCCAACATTTTGCGCCACAAGTCTAAGGCGCGAACAGTCTTGAACAAGCGGATTTTACCTTCGGCCGCCATTTGCTCGTACTCTTCGTAACGCTCTTCAAACGCCTTACCGAATAAATCGTGTAAATCGGGTGCGTCGTGCGGCGAGAATAGCGTCCAGTCTTTATCTTCGAACATACGCTTCATGAATAAATCGGGTACCCAGTTGGCGGTGTTCATATCGTGGGTACGGCGACGGTCATCACCGGTGTTTTTGCGCAGCTCTAGGAATTCTTCGATATCCAAGTGCCATGTTTCTAAGTACGCACAGACCGCGCCCTTGCGCTTGCCGCCTTGGTTAACAGCAACGGCGGTATCGTTGGCTACCTTAAGGAAAGGAACAACACCCTGAGACTTACCGTTGGTGCCTTTGATGTAAGCGCCAAGCGAACGTACTGGCGTCCAATCGTTACCTAGGCCGCCGGCAAACTTACTGAGCATGGCGTTATCTTGAATGGCGCCGTAAATGCCGTGCAGATCGTCGGGTATGGTGGTGAGGTAGCAAGAGGACAACTGCGGGCGCAAGGTGCCAGCGTTGAATAGGGTTGGGGTAGAGCACATGTAGTCGAAAGAGCTAAGCAAGCGGTAGAACTCGATGGCGCGCTCGTTCTTTTCTTCTTCGCGCTCGGCAAGGCCCATAGCTACGCGCATAAAGAAGATTTGCGGCAATTCGATGCGCACGCCGTCGCTGTGGATAAAGTAACGGTCGTACAGGGTTTGCAAGCCGAGGTAGGTAAATTGCAAGTCGCGCTCGGCGATAATAGCTTTGCCGAGTAAGTCGAGGTCGAAGCCTTTAAGGTCTGGCGATAAAAGTTCTAGCTCTACGCCTTTTTCAATATAGGCCGGTAGGGCTTCGCAGTAAAACTTACCCATTTCGCTTTGCGTGGCACGCTCGGCAATGCCTAAAAAGCGCAGGGATTCGCAGCGTAATTTGTCGAGTAGCAAACGCGATGTGGCGAAAGTGTATTCGGGCTCACGTTCTACCAAGGTACGGGCAGAGATAACCAGTGCGGTGTTTACGTCTTCTTCGCTAACGCCATCGTATAGGTTACGCATGGCTTCTGTAAGAATGGCGGCAGGGTCGGCATGGTCTAGGCCGGCACACGCTTCGGTGACCAAGGTGTTTAAGCGCACAATGTCCAGCGGCAATAAAGAGCCATCGAGCTGTTTAACGTTGATGTCGGGGTATTTGAATTCGGTGCGGCTTAAGCTTTTTTGGGCTTCGCGCAATTTGGCGCGCTCGGTACGGTAGATTACGTAATCACGAGCGACTTTATGCTCGCCGGCGCGCATTAGAATCAATTCTACTTGGTCTTGAATTTCTTCGATGTGGATGGTGCCACCAGAAGGCATGCGACGGCGGAACGTTGAGCTAATTTGGTTGGTGAGTTTTTCTACCGTTTCGTGAATACGGCTAGAGGCTGCGGCAACGCCACCCTCAACGGCCAAAAAGGCTTTGGTCATCGCGATGCTGATTTGGTCGTCTTTGTAAGGCACAACCGTGCCGTTACGCTTAATCACACGCAATTGCCCCGGCGCGTTGGCGGCCATGCTTGAAGGCACTGCATCGCTTGTGGGGTTGGCGCCTTTTTGCGGGGCTACCGGTGTTGAATCTGCATCTGTTTGCATGTGTATCTCCTAAATGCGCTGAACTTACTAGCGGCTAATTATTCCTAGCGGCTAATTATTCGGGTGCGCGTAAGTCTTAAAATGGTCAAAAAAAGTGTCATTTTGTAGCGCTAAGCGACGGCGTGTTGCTGTCGTGCTAAAAACTGTACAAGGCGTGCACAAAAAAGCGCGCTAAAAATGGGCAAAACACCATATGTTGGGGGTCGTGCGGTTTCGGGCTACAAGATAATGCGGTTTGGGCAAAGTTGCAACAGGAGGAAACGGGGGGTAAATTGTGAATAAATTGTGGGTATAGTTGTGGACAACTACCCCCAAGGGCCGCCGTTATTGACGCGGCGCAAAGTGGTGTGGCGCTTATGTTCGCACAGACAATTATATTTTATGGCGCCAGCTTTTTATGCCGAAAAAAACCTTTACTGATTGAGCTGTTGCTGAAGGGCTTTTGTGGATAGCGCACGCACACCGGAAAGCATTAAAGTGATGTCGTTAATCAAGCTCCAAGCATCTTGTTTGCTGGCGCCTTTAATCGCCCGGTCGGCTAGGGCGCATTGGCGTAGCAATAAGCGGAGTTGGCCGGCTTTAAGGCGACTTAAGGCTTGGCGTACTAAGGGCACGCGCTTATCAAAAATACCGTGTTGCTTGGCTACGCTTTCGATACTGCCGCCATTTTGTTTGGTGAACAGTAGGGCGTTAAGCGCGCGGATCTCTCGTGAGAGTGCCCATAAAATGATGGTGGCCTCGGTGCCTTCTTCGCGTAGGCCTTGCAGGGTGCGTACTGCTGCGCGGGCATCGCCGCCGGTGGCGCGATCGACTAAGGTGAAAATATCGTAGCGGGCGCTGTCGACCACGGCGTTGGCCATTGTGCTGGCATCGATCACGCCATCGTCGCTCAGCAGTTTGAGCTTTTGAATTTCTTGCACGCAGGCCAGCAGGTTGCCCTCAACCTTGCTTGCCAGTATGCCTACTGCGTCGCTGCTTACGCGTAAGCCTTCGGACTTTAAACGTAGGTCGACCCAGCGCGGGAAAAACTTAGGGCTAATGGGCCAAATTTGCAGGGTGCCGCCCACGCTATCAACGGCTTTAAACCATTTGGTATTTTGCGTGGCACGATCAATTTTGGGGAAGATCAGTAAGAGTAAGGTGTCTGGGCTAGGGTTTTTGCTGTATTCCAGCAATGCCTGCTTGGCGGCATCGTTGGGCTTGGCGGTATGGCTGCGCACTTCGATAATTTTGCGCTCGGAAAACAGGCTCATGCTGTTGGCGCTTTGCAGTAACTGTTGCCAGTCGAGATTGGCATCGGTGTGGTAAAGCTCGCGCTCGCTGTAGCCTTGCTTGCGTGCAGCGTGGCGCAGCATGTCGCAGGCCTCTTGTACCAATAGGGGTTCGTCGCCGGTAATGAAGTAGACCGGTAGCAGTGGGCTGCTGCAGTGGTTTTTTAGCTGTTCGGCGTTAATGCGTGCCATGGCTGCTGCTCGCTTGTGCGCTACTGGTGCTGGTGTTTTCGACAGGGAGGGTAACGGTATTTGCGTACTTCATACTTTGCAGCAATATACGGTTGATCAGCTCTTGTCGCATTTCTTTAACCAGCGTTTGTTGCTCTTCGGCTTTGGCGAGGTTAGTGCCAGGGATGAAGTCGTATACGCGCTGGGTGGCGATTGTGATGGGTAGCGCGGGCTGTGCGCCTTTTTGTTTGTAGCTGTAGGCAATTTCTAGGCGCAGTTCATATTGCGCTGCGGCACCGATACTGGTGACGGCGACAGTGCGTTTTTCGAGATCTTCGGCATCTAGCCACAAAGTGAGCGGTGCGCTTGGGGTGATTTTTACGCCGCGACGCACCAAGGTTTGCTGTAGTTGGCGTGCGATAGCGGCGTAAGGGTCGTCTGTTTTTAAGCCCAGCTCAGGGGGCAGCTGGCCTTTGTTAAAGCCGCGAAGCTGCCAGCCACAGGCTGTAAGGGTAAGGGCCAATAAGCCGATTAAAGCAAACCGAAGTGGTGATAATCGCAGCATGGGTGGTGGATCTCGGTATTGGGGGCGAGGAAGCAATATTTCATCCACTAATGCTTGATGTCGCCATCCTTACCTTCGTTGCTCAAAGCGTTACATGCCTCGGCATGCGCCCCTTTAAG
>NZ_CEXWTU010000236.1:0-7311 GCF_982758155.1 Marinagarivorans sp.
GGAATGGGTTTGGCAGGAGTGAACTCTGAAGCAGTTGGCGGAGTTAGCTTGTTGTTTAGCAGTTTAGATTCATCTTTTGAAGCATATGATGCGGCATTTTTGGTTTCTCCAGATGTAGCTTCGGTTGATAGCCTTGTACGCGCCAGTCAAGCGAAAAAATCTGAAGGCTATGATAGTAAAGCGTTCTCTACGACTGGTGAAGTTCTAGTTGCCTTAAATGACTACGTTCACCCCTGTACTTTTACTGGAATGCAATCTCTTCTTAATCGCGCCGCGACTAGAGGGGCCCAAGATATCACCACAGACAATAATGTGGACGCCAACCTTCTATCGAAGTAGTAAATCATAGGTTTTGGCGCGATCATGCGATTATGTGTGGTTTGATTGCCCTGCCAGCCACCATTTTAGATTGGCTTACGAGTGGTTTTCCGGTAGTGATATTTCCAACACTTTTCACTTTGGGCGGGATTGGTTACATCGCATTCATTTATAAATTTCGTAAGTATCTGAATGGCATCGATTAAGAGAATATTGGAAATTGGAACTAAGTTGTTTTTTGTCGACTTAACCACCAAGTTTACACCGCCCAGCGTCGATATAAAAACAAGAAATCAACTATAGGTTTACTAGTAAACCTATAGTTGATCTGTGTAAGTGGTTTGTTGACGGTAAATCTGAGGCTTACGATTGGTCTTGGCCTATTTTGTTTTGCTGGTTTTTTTCTTGGTAGTGTGTTGGTTGGTCCCGCTTCAAGTGGGTGGGGATGAGTTAAAAAACGTTTGATTGAAAGGCGTAACGAATTTGGGGGGGGGGCTATGATTAGAGGTGATGTTATTTCTGCAGTAAAAGAAGCGGTAGCGACGAAGATGGTATGGGATATTAGGAATGTGACGCTTGATGAGAAAATCAAAAGCGATCCTAATGAGGGGTATGGCATAACTCAGTCTTTGCAGCTAAAAGACTTTTTAATGGCAGAGGTTGTTCCTCTTCTCCCTGATCATGAGCCAGCCGTTGTTTTTGATCCGCAAGATGCTGAAGAAATATTGAGTGAAGAAGCGCCTACTGGGATGAGCTTGGTGCATGCGATTTGGGCTAAATTGGGAGGTTCTGATGATTAGAGGCAGTTTGTTTGTCATAGGGGTAGCCTTCTCCTCGTCGCTGTATGCACAGGCCACGCTGCCAAAGGCTGATGATATTTGTATTTATGATGATAATGTCACAGGACTGTACAGGATTGATGAGATAAGACTCCTTTCTTGGGTTATCCATAATTCTGGTGTCAATGCGACAAAGATGTTTTCTAGTGGCAGAGGGAGTCTTTCCAATGATGAGTTAGTGAGGGATTTTTTGATTAGTACTAACTCTGAACCTGGTATAGGCCCTGTCGGTGTGTTTTCTGATTTCAAATCTACAGAGATTACAAAATTATACCAAAAAGGGGATAATGTTTTCTCGGCTTTAGCTGGGAAATCTGGTGTGACGCTCAGTTCGTCAGAACCTTTTCTTTTGCGTAATTCTGTTGCCGACTCGACTGATATTTCAAAGTTCGGATTGTATAATGAAGGCAAAGGTACCTTTGTAGAGTGTTATAAGTCTGCAGCTGCTGCTAGTTTACCTGCTGCAAAAGAAACGGTGTCAGGTATATTTTTGTTGCGTGAAAGCTCTAAGGAGTTTTCTAAAGAAGGGCATAAAGCTGCCAGTGGTGGAAAGCTGTCATATGAGAAGGATCGTGGAGCTGATAAGTCAACGTCTAAAAATGTGAGTAAGCTGGCGGCTGGTTATCAATGGACTTTTAAGTATCAAGATGGCGAGTATTCTAAGCTCATTAGGGGTGTGACTTTGTTTGGCTCGTATGATGGGTCTAAGACTCGAACGATTACCAATGCTGATAATACAATCAACTTAGAGGTGTTGGAATATCAGGGCGCTGGAGTATCTTTGAGGAGTGAGATTGATAGCGGAAATGTATGGAATAACTACTTCGACACTTCTTTGGAAGTAACTATTCAGCCCCAGCACAGATAATCTAGCGCCCCAAAGGTGAGCTAATCTATAATGGCTCTACATTCCCTTACTTCAAAGTAGTTCAGTAGTGACAATCGGCGGCTTCAATGTAGAGCAATCCATCAAGGATGCAAGGCAAGTGATTGATGAGGATAAAACGCTATCCGCCTCAACGCGCACGGTTTTTGAAGTGCTCCTATTAGTTATTGGCCTACTCAGCGATCGACTAGGCATTAACAGTAAAAACAGTAGTAAACCACCCTCATCAGATCCTAACCGTGAAAAGAAGCCTCGTTCGCGCAGCGCTAAAAAAGCGGGTGGCCAAAAAGGTCGAGTTGGGAAAACACTTGAACAGTTCGATGCGCCCGACATTATCCACTTTATTAAAATCGATAAGCGAACCTTGCCTAAAGGGCAATATACCGCCACCGGAGTGGAGAAGAGGCAGGTTATTGATATTGAAATAAAGCGGTCGATCACTGAATATCAAGCTGAAATATTAAAAGATAAAAAGGGCAACAAGGTTGTAGCGCCTTTCCCTGATGGTATAACAAGCCCAATTCAATATGGGAATCAAGTTAAAGCCCATGCGGTCTATTTATCACAATATCAACTGCTACCCTATAACCGCGTTGAGGAATACTTTTCGGATCAACTTGGAATCGCCGTCAGCGCAGGAGCGATCTTCAATTTTAACCAACAAGCTTCCGCACTATTAGTGAGCTCGGGAATTGAGGGTGTCATTAAGGATCAGCTCGGTCAATCCAATTGTTTACATGCTGATGAGACTGGGATGAATGTGGGTGGTGAACGTCACTGGCTGCATTGCGTCAGTGATTTAAAGTGGACCTATCTATACCCGCATAAAAAACGCGGGTGCGAAGCGATTGACGCAATGGGGATACTCCCAACCTACAGCGGCGTCGTTTGCCATGATCATTGGAAACCCTATTATCAATACAAGGATTTTTCTCATGCCCTATGTAATGCACATCATCTTCGTGAGTTAGAATTCGCTTGGGAAAAAGACCAGCAGAAATGGGCAAAAGATATGCAGGGTCTGCTCATTTCAATCAATAAAAAAGTAGAAAACAGTGGTGGAGAGTTAACGGCATCGCAAGCAGGCTATTATCGGAAAAAATATCGAGATTTATTGATGAAAGCCGATACTGAATGTCCGCCTCCCACAAAGGAGCCCCCAAAGCGCGGCCGGCAAAAGAAATCGAAGTCTCGAAATTTACTTGAGCGTCTTCGTGCGTTCGAAAGCGACGTGCTGCGCTTTATGACGTCTAGTGATATCCCTTTTACGAACAATCAAGGGGAGCGAGATATTCGAATGACCAAAGTACAGCAGAAAATATCGGGATGCTTTAGGTCGATGGGAGGCGCAGAGAGTTTTTGCCGAATACGGAGTTATTTATCGACCTGCAAGAAGCAAAGCATAACGGCTACCCACGCACTGGCATCCTTGTTTTCTGGTCAGCGACCCAAAATTTTCGATATTGAGGCTGAATAGTTACCTTTGGAATACCTCAGTGAGGGATTTACCGATGTGCGTATTGGAAATCTAACTTTCAAATATACACCGCAGGCAACCTGGGGTCTTAATAATTGGGTTTCTACTAAATTGTTTCATATACATACGGCATTTAGTCTTCAAGGCGTCTACGCAAATATTTTTGATGAGGGCAGCCTAGAAGGAGATAAGTTCGAAAAGCTAGTGGATGAGAAGGAGTATTCTGCTCTTGGCGGTGATATTTCTGTTAGGGTGCGCCTAAATGCATCGGGCTGGGATAAGGTTGAACTAAGCGCCAGTCATTCTTCTTACTCATTAAGCAATCATGTGAAAAGCAGTTCTAGCTTGTCAAAAGTGTCGGGGACGTTATTTTTGGATAAGGCTTTGCACTATGGGATCACGTTTGATTATCAAGAGGGAGAGGATGGTGTTTTGCTAGAGAAAGTCGATAAGAAGTCTATTAGCTTTTCTGTGCGTTTTTAATTGTATGGCCGGCCTGTATGGTTGTTGTGGCTTTGTTGTTTTTTAGCGCGATCGTAATAGCTGCTTGATTTATCAACGGTAAGTTATCGGCACTGCGTTGGGTGTTAGGTGACGAATGGGATGTGTTAGACACCTAAAGTTAAGAAGCATTACAACGGACGAGCCGTTGAATACGGTGTTAAATTCCGCTCTTGGCCGAAAGCTCTCTGACACTAGACATGATGAGATTGGAATATGACTTGTAGCGTTGTTGGTAAGGCGAGTAATTGAGTAGATCATACTCATGGGATTTATTGGTAAGCTACACAGATATCACTCGCAAAGGGTATTGTCGAGCAAGTGCAGTGTCCAAAGGGTTATCGCTCATAAGCGATTCACTAATAGTTATGCAAAGATTATAAAATGAATATTGATCATTTAAATAGTTATATTAAACATTTGCCAGTTGAGGTGAAAGATAGAACCTTAATAGTGCTCAAAGGCCATTTATTGCTTGAAGTGGCCTTGAAAGAATATATATGTAGGCGCGTTGCATATCCAGATAGGATTAGAAAAAAGCAAATCACATTCCCATCTCTAATTAGTTTCGCTTCTTCACTTGAAGGCAATCAAAAGGACGCATGGTTATGGGAAGCATTAAAGAAAGTTAACAGTCTTCGTAACAACGTAGCACATAAACTCCAGCAATATGATCGCCAAAAAGACCGGGAGCTAATCGATTACGTTAATGCAAACGACGGCCTATGTGTTGTTGAAGTGGACGACGAAATCGTAGCATACGAACCTATTGCGATATCTATACTTCAAATATTTGATTCATTGATACACGCTTTTCCTGAAACAAAGGACTCAGGAAAAATAAACGGCCCTGTGGGCCTTGAGGAAGGCTTGCAGGCAATCATTAATTTGGCGAGGCTTTAACAGCCATGCAGAATGATTACGCTATCGCTTCGCTCGATCGCGAATTTCGATGTTAAATGATTAGGAGGTTGCGTGAGTTTAAAAACAGATATTCTTGATGCTGTAATCGCTGGGAATTTACCGTATATAGTTAGTCGTCAACAAGTAATGGATCACTTTCCACACTATTCGGAATCATATTCAGGTGTAATCCTTTCAAACTCCGAAATTGAGCAGGGTGCTAGCCCGACCTATGATAAATTTACTACCCGAATAGGTAGAGGTGTTTATGAGATCCACCCACAAATAGTTACTGACAGAAGAAATGGCAATATCATTTAATAAGTGACTATGATCAAAAGCTGCTCAGCGGCGACATTGGAATATGTCAGCAGTTCCCTGTTTGGGGCGTCAATCAGCAATCGATTGATAAATTTTGGTGTCAATGAATGTGTTAATGTTGAAATATGACGGGTTAGCTTTGATATGAAGGGTGAGGTGGCTGTTGTGGTTTTTAAGATGCTTTTATGCATGTTGATGATTTTGTCTGTAGTCTCGTGTGGGAATTCTAATGATGCAGTAGGGGATTATCGACCTTCTTTGGTAATGGAGGGGGCGATATCGCCCGAAGCGATGCGCCACCCCAATTATGCTGGAGAACTTGTTGCCTTGAGGCGGGGTTTTTTCCGAGATGGCGGGCTAGATTTAACTTTGGCTCCGGTTGGGGAGGATGATCCTATTCATCGGGTGACATCTGGCAGAGACACTTTTGGCGCAGTAGGGGTTAACTCCTTCTTGTCGGCTGTCAATGAAGGAGCACCACTAATTGCTATTGCGGCGCAATATTTACGCTCCCCTATTGTTTTCTATTCTCTTAATAGGAGTGTTTCAAACCCTAAAGATCTGATAGGTAAGCGTGTGGGCTTGCAGGCTGGGAGCGATGCTGAAGTAATTTATTTTACTATGCTTCAGAAAAATAAAATCGCTCGTAATTTATTAGATGAAGTTCCCGTAGGTCATGGAATCACTCCATTGTTAACTAGAGAGGTAGATATTATGCCTGGTGATGGTATCTACGATTCGGCCCATCTCACGACGATTAGAACGCGATATAGCATTATTGACCCAGCTGCGCATGGAGTGTCTTATCTTGGCACAGTATATTTTACGACAAAAAAGACTGTCTCTGAAAACTCTGAGTTGGTACAGGCCTTCGTCAATGGAGTTATTAGAGGTTGGGAATTTGCTTACTCCGATAAAGATGCTGCCGCCTTGGATTTGATAAGTTATAGGCCAAGAGCTTTTGATGTTCGTTCAGTTCAGGGATTTTTAAAATCTCGGCATACATATATAAAGCCGGAGGGGATGAGTTATGGAGAATATACTAATGCGCAATGGCAGGAGGCTACTTCTGCTTTGAAGCGGCTTGGCAGAATCGCCGATGATTTAAACTATAACGATCATGTCAGTTTTGAGTTTTTACAACGATATTCGCCATCAGAATAAATTTTAGGCTAACGTTGCTTCAAAATTACAGCTTATTGATACATGAGAGAGAAGATGCTTTTGGGGTGTGGCGGCTGCGTTTTGTATCCGCTCGTAGCCATACGCAATATGGGTCTTTGGGTCCATCGACAAACGAACGGTTAAAGAGTTAATTATTTCAAACTGAAACACCCTTCGGAATAGGTGGTTGGAATATGACGATAAGGCGCAAACAGTCTCAAGCAAAGAGTGTTTAGTGAATATGCGTACCTAGACAAAGATGTATTCAGCTTACTAGGAAATTAGATGAAAATATCAATTAAAATTATCATGATTACTTCGATTTGTCATTTTTCTTCGGCATGTACTGCCGAAGAAGTGAGAAGATATATTGGAAGGTGGGCCGCAACGAGTACTTATAGCATGTCCGTATTTCATGCGTTCCGCATCGACGAAGAGCATATTTCTTGGGGCGGACATAGAGCTTCTAGCCCAGAGTGCAAAAGCAAGTATGAAGTGACTGATCACAGCACTCTTGAATCTCATTCTGACGTACCTCAGAGAGGGCTTGGAAGCGAGAAGGATAAACAAGTAATGTATGATTTCTATAAAATTAAATTACTTGAGAGTCAGTGCGCCCGCTTTGAATTCATGCTGCTATCTTTCCCTAAAACAAATGCATTTCGCACCAGCCCAATCTACGATACATATTTCATTGGATATCATAAAGATGGCAAAAAGGAAGAGATAGCAGTTGATGTTAGCAAATGAAATTAACTGTCATGCTCGCAATCTACTGTAATAGAAGTGCCTAGTGTGTGACTTAAAGCGCTGGAATGCGATATTGAAAAATGCCGGCCCCAAGAGATGTCCCCTTAGCTATGATTTTAGAAGCGGGGTGGCTGTTCAGGCTCATCTCATAT
>NZ_CEXWTU010000237.1:0-7310 GCF_982758155.1 Marinagarivorans sp.
CATACTCTATCGCCGCTGCTTCAGCTATTTGCGGCCGCCCCAAAAGTACGCCAAAATCTCGAATAGAGCGTGCAACATCCTCCAAGGCTTTAGGGTCACTCACGTAAACCGACAACCCGAGCGACTCCAACTTACTCAGTATTTTAGCTGCACCAGCCGACTCCCAAACCACAACCAGATCTGGGTTCGCCGCGGCGATGGCCTCTAAACTCGCAGAGCTTATTTTCCCCACACGAGGAATTTTCTTGGCGGCCTCAGGGTAATCACAATAATCAACCACACCTACTAAAGCGTCGCCCCCGCCTGCCGAAAAAATATTTTCAACAACATGCGGAGCTAACGCCACAACACGTTTAGCCGGCGCCGCCAAACGAACCTCTCGGCCGCGATAATCTTTTACGGAAATACCAGCACCCAGCGGCGCGACACTAGAATGACTATCCTCACTCGCGACCGAAGAATGGCTTAACAATACAAGAAAAAATATAACACTGAATGACATCATTTTTTTTGCACTACACAACATTACAACTCACTCTTTTTTAAATTCAACAAACAACCCGCAACCACTAAATCAACTTGATCGCACTGCGCTGCCAGCGCTTGATTTAACCACCCGGCCTCATCAGCAAACTGCCGACTCAGTTCCCCCAGCGGCACAACACCCGAGCCGACCTCATTACTCACAAAAACAATGCGCGCTTTTAAATTTGGTAAAACATCCAGTAACGCAGCCTTTTCACTGCACCACACATTATGGTGTAAGCAGTTATTTAACCAAAGGGTCAAGCAATCAACCAAAAAAACAACTCCACTACCGTCGTGTTCCTGCAATACACGCGATAAATGCAACTGTTCTTCTACGACGTGGAAACGCACAGAACGCTCTTGCTGATGGCGTTCTATACGCTGCCGCATTTCATCATCCGAATCGTTAATATCCCCGCCCCAAGCTGTCGCAACATAAACGGGCTGCCCCCCCGAATATGCGAGAACACGCTGCTCAGCCAAACGGCTTTTTCCGCTGCGGGCACCGCCAAGAATTAAAGACTTCATCATTTGCCGTTAGCCTGCTTATAATTAGATTTTGAAGCCGGTCGATTTAAAACAGTAATGCAGCCGTTTTGATTAATGACAGAAACATCCGCATTAAATAGATTATTGACTAGCGTCTCATCCAAACACTGCTGCACCGCCCCACAGCGGTGAATACGCCCACACTGAAGCGCCAAAACAGAATCGGCATAATTAGCCACAACATTCAAATCGTGCTCGACCAGCAATACTGCCACCCCCTGATCCGCAAACGCTTTAACCTGGACCATAAGTTGTTGTTTATGGCCCAGATCAAGGGAGCTTGTAGGCTCATCTAAAATTAATAATCGAGGGTCAGCATCTTCGGCTCGCCATATTTGCGCCATTACACGCGCCAGCTGCGTGCGCTGTTTCTCGCCACCGGATAACTCGGTATAACGTCGCTCAGCTAAATATACAATATCCATTGCGGCCATCGCTTCACGGGCAATACCTGTATCCACTTTGCTGCCTGTCTTATGTGGCGTACGGCCCAGCATCACAACCTCATCCACTGTGTACGGGAAATTCAAAATACTCTGTTGCGGCAAGACTCCAATGTGCTTAGCTTGCTGCACCGTTGAAAATTGTTTTAATGGATGGCCATCGAATAAAACATTCCCCCCGGTTGCGATATCTCCAAGCAGCGCTTTCACGATGCTCGTTTTACCCGCACCATTAGGACCAATAACACCCAATATTTCTCCAGCTGCCAATGAAAAGCTAATGCTATCTAATATTGATGCCCCGTTTTTATTGAAGCTCACATTATCGACTTTTAACATTACACCGACTCCCCATAGCGAAACCGGCTGCGCAGTAAGAAAATAAATATGGGGGCGCCTAGCGCTGTGGTTAATAACCCAACAGGTAACTCTGTTGGCGCAATAAACGTGCGTGCACACAAATCGGCCAGCACTAACAATATAGCCCCAAGACAGGCACTAATAGGTAATAAGTAACGATGATTAGGCCCTATTACCATGCGCACAATATGCGGCACGATTAAGCCCACAAAGGAAATAACCCCCGCGAGCGCGACAGAAACACCGACCCCGGCAGCAATACACACAATCACTCGACGCTTAACCTGCGCCACGTTAACACCCAAATGACGCGCTTCTGATTCGCCAAGTAATAAAGCATTTAACGCATTACGAAGATGATATAAAACAAAGAAAACAACACAGAGAACAGAAAAAGCCAGTGCAACCTGAATTGCATCTGCGCTTTCCAAGCCGCCCATACGCCACAAGCTAATTTGGCGCAGCCTGTGGTTATCGGCCACAAATTCCAAGCCATTTGCCAGCCCACCCGCAAGGAAAAAGCCACCCCCGCCAGTAACATGGTTGCCACCGATGTACCCGTGGCATTGGTCGCTAAACGATAGACGCACAAAACAACCAAAACGGCACCTGTAAAAGCCCCCAAAGACACTAAAGACAAACCAAGCCAGCCCCACTGAGAGAAGTTCAGCAACACAATTACAATACTCGCACCGGCAGAGGCACCGCCACTCACACCAATTAAAGAAGGATCTGCCAATGGATTGCGAAACAGCCCTTGCGCTGCAGCACCACAGACAGCCAACAATGCCCCGATGCAAACCGCCAATATCGCACGAGGTAAGCGCAGCGATTCCACAATAAGCTGTGTCTGAATATCCGCTTCACCTTGTAGCCACAACACTAGTTTATGGGGCGCAATTGAAACCGCGCCAATGGCAAGTGCCAATATCAGCAAAATGGCTAGCAGCAACAAACAGCTGCCTAGTAAAAGCGGCCAATATTGCCGCACTGCACTAGGACTCAACATGGCTAAGCCACCTTAAAGATTGATCGAATAATGAGCCACAAAAAAGCCCAGACATTTTGACATCTAGGCTTGTGGAAATAGACTTATTCGAGACTATTGATTAAGCGTAATACGCCTGAGAACTATCGGTGTGATCAGTAATGTCTTTCACGCCCTGTAAACCAGGGACCTTTTCCATCAGAGTTTTTTCAACGCCGCCTTTCAATGTCATATCAACTGCGCTGCACCCTTGGCAACCACCGCCAAACTTTAACACCGCGAAATTATCGTCAGTCACTTCAACCAACGTAACATTACCACCGTGGGAAGCTAAACCCGGATTAACCTCATTCACGAGAACATAATTAATAATGTCTTCAATGGGGCTATCATCGTTTATTTTTGGCATTTTAGAGTTGGGCGCGCGGATTGTCAGCTGGCCGCCCATGCGATCTGGTGAATAATCCACCTTCGCATCATCTAAATAAGGCACGCTGCGGCCCTCAAACCAGGCCTCAAGCCCCTTCAGCTGCATTTTTACATCGCCTTCTTTTTCTTCGCCGGGGCGACTATACGCGATGCAGGTTTCAGCCTGAGGAGTACCCGGAGAAGATACAAACATACGAATAGCAATGCCTTCGCAGTTTTGCTTTTCCAGCAAGCCCGCCAGATATTCCTGTGCAGACTCAGTAATATTGACGTTTGGCAAACCGGCCGCATTTACAGGCACAGCGGCATCTGTCGTTGCGGTGGCGTCTTCGGTAACGTCATTTGTAGGTGTTGATTGATCTTGTGACATGAACATTCTCTATATAGGCCGAGCAAGTGTGCCGCCAAAGCCCTAAATATATACCCTAGTGATTTACTCGGGTATTCTACCGCAAAGCACTAAAACCGCAATAAGGCGACCGCAAGCACGCAGAAATAACGTCATCAAATCACAGGTTTTTGGCTATAGCGCGTGGGATCCTTCACCCCAGCCTCTGCAAAACCAATTTTACGCAACCGGCAGGAATCGCAAAGGCCACAGGCCTCGCCCTTATCGTTGGCCTGATAACACGAGACAGTCAAACCGTAGTCGATCCCTAGCGCTATACCCTCGCGAATAATATTCGCTTTACTCAAAGTCAGTAACGGCGTTTTAATTTCTAACGGTCGACCTTCTACACCCGCCTTTGTCGCTAGATTCGCCATCGCCTGAAAGGCCTGAATATACTCCGCTCGGCAATCCGGGTAACCCGAGTAATCAACGGCATTCACACCAATCCAAATAGCCTCGGCACCTAAAACTTCGGCCCAGCCCAACGCTATCGATAAAAACACCGTATTGCGCGCAGGCACATAGGTAGAAGGTATTCCGCCGGGATCATCCTCAGGCACATCGATACTATCGTCCGTCAAAGCCGAGCCGCCAATAGAGCGAAGATCCAAGCTCACCACTTTATGCTCTACCGCGCCAAAGGCCTTGGCGGTCTTTTCCGCCGCGACCAGCTCAGCGCGATGACGTTGGCCGTAATCAAAACTAATGGTGTAGCAGCTATAACCCTGCGCTTGCGCCATGGCCAAAACAGTCGTGGAATCCAAACCACCCGACACCAAAACAACCGCTTTTTTGTTCATACTGTTACCTCTAAAACTTTTTTGCACACACTATTTGCACATACTAATAGGGCGCCAATTCATTTCACTAAACCGCTACACACCGGGCTTATCGCCCCACAACAACTTATGCAATTGCATTTGAAAACGCACGGGTAAATTATCTTCTACAATCCAATTCGCCAAATCCCGCTCGGCTAATTCACCATGCACCGGCGAAAACAACACATCGCCGACACGCGCGACTAAGCCATATTCGTCAAGCTTGAATTTTGCCCACTCATAATCTTCGCGGTTGCCCAAAACAAACTTCACTTGGTCTTTTTGCGCCAACAATGGGATGTTTTCATAGCGGTTTTTACTCACCTCGCCCGAGCTCGGTGACTTCAAATCCATAACCGTACTCACCCGCGCATCAACAGCCGCAACATCCAGAGCCCCGCTGGTTTCCAACGAAACGTTATAGCCCGCATCGCAAAGTGCACTAAGTAATAGAATGCAATTGGGCTGGGCCAGCGGCTCGCCGCCGGTCACGCAAATATAGCGGGGGTTGAAATTTGCCACTGCCGCCAAGATATCGGTAAGGGTCATACGCTCGCCGCCGTAAAAGGCATACTCGGAATCGCAGTAACCACAACGTAAAGGGCAGCCCGTAAGGCGAACAAAAACAGTCGGCAAGCCAATGGTTCTGGCTTCACCCTGTAATGAGTAAAAGATCTCGGTAATACGCAAACTTGCGTCAGACATGCAAACCACAACACACTAAACTGAAAAAGGAATGCGATTTTACCTGTTTTTCGAACCCTGTGCTTGCCTGGTAGTCAGACCCATCGCTGCACACACATTTAGCAAACTTACAACGGAGCTACAGCATGCTTAAGCGCGCACTGTCATTTTTGGCCACCAGCACCCTGCTTGGCAGCCTTATTCCATTGAGTACCAACGTCAATGCCGACGCCATGGTATGGAAGGTCAGTAACGAACACGGCGAAGTCTATCTAGGCGGCACCATACACATGCTGCGTGCCTCCGATTACCCTCTAAAGCCTGAATACGGCATCGCCTTTAACAATAGCGATACTGTTGTGTTTGAGACCGACGTGAATGGCGCCAATGATCTCGGCTTTCAGCAAAAAATGATGATGCAAATGAGCTTGCCGCCCGGCAAAACACTTGCCAATATCTTGCAGCCTAAAACCTATAAACGCCTTAGCGATTTTGCAGCCCAATGCGGCCTACCGATTGAAATGATGCAGTCGTTCAAGCCTGCCATGGTTATGCTTACCCTCACCCAACTAGAGCTGCAAAAGCTTGATATCACGGCCAACAGCGGCATCGAAAGCCACTTTACAAAGCTGGCAAATCAACACAACAAAACCATTGGCAGCTTAGAAACATTGGATGAGCAAATCGCCATGCTAGCGACAATGGGCGACGGCTATGAAGATGACTTTGTTAATGGCTCACTCGACGACTTCGACAACCTCAGCGCGGAATTCCAAATATTAATCAATGCCTGGAAGGCTGGCGACGTGGCGACCATCGACGAGAAAATGACAACGATGATGAAAGAACGCTTTCCGCAGATGTACAACAACCTGCTGGTAAAACGCAATTTCAACTGGATTAAATCCATCGACAAACTCATCCGTACCCCTGAAAAAGAATTTATCCTAGTCGGCGCAGCCCACCTCGCCGGCCCCGATAGCGTTCAAAGCTTATTACTGGCGCAGGGCTATAAAGTCGAAAAGGTTACTAAGCCAACGGTTAAGCAGTAACAACAAAATAATCTAAGCCGCCCCGCGCTCGAGCCCTCTCACTCTGAGCGCTATTTTTGCCCACTAGAATACCAAGCCCTCCTCAAGTTTTAACAAACTTAGCCGTTATCATGTTTGATACCCGAATAAGTTTGTTGTTATGCCGCTATACATTAATACCAACATCTCATCGCTCAATGCTCAACGGCACCTTACCGCGGCAGGTAAAGTGCTATCTAGCGCGAGTGAAAGACTCGCCTCTGGACTACGTATTAACAAAGCCGCGGATGATGCCGCAGGCCTAGCAATTTCGAATCGCTTAACCACTCAAATCAAAGGCTTAGGGCAAGCTATTCGCAACGCCAACGACGGTATTTCACTAATACAAACCACCGAAGGCGCACTATCTGAATCGACCAACAACCTACAGCGTATACGCGAGCTAGCCGTACAATCGGCCAATGGCACTAACAGCGACAACGACCGCGCCACGCTAGACAGTGAAGTTCAACAGCTGGTGGCCGAGCTAGATCGTATATCCAGTACTACATCGTTTAATAACCGCAACGTGTTAGATGGTAGTATTGGCGAACTCAGCTTACAAGTTGGAGCCGATTCCGAACAAACGATTACACTCAAAATCCCCCAGCTCGACAGTCAAACTCTGGGCATGGGCAGCACGTCTTACGAATTCATGGGTGACTCCATGACATTAGCTGGCGACGGCACCCTAGCCCAAGCCATTAAGCAAGATGACATTCTCATTAACGGCCAAAATATCGGTAACTTAGCCGCTGGCAGCACTATCGAAGACCTACTCGATAATATTCACGAAAATATCAATGGCGTAAATGCCAGTACTTATGCCGAACTCGCTGCAACCCGCGTTGGCACTGGTCAACTTAGCGAAAACGAAAGCCTCGACATCACAATCACCCGGCTCGATGGCACCACCCGCACACTCAGCATTAACAATACAAACTCATTAAGCGAACTTGCCGAACGCATCAATATCGACACGGGTGGCCAGCTGAACGCAAACATTAACGACGCCGGCCTTCTTATTGTTAGCGGCACAGACATTGC
>NZ_CEXWTU010000238.1:0-7291 GCF_982758155.1 Marinagarivorans sp.
CAAGCAAGCACCCAAAAACCCAAATTCCAGCAACTTATTCAGTGCACGCCCCTAAGCTATAAAGAGGTGGACTATGGAACAGAAGCACCGTTACTCGCTTCCCATATTCCATACCACTGCTCACGCGTCAGCTGAATATCCAAAGCTTTTACCGCATCGGTAACGCGCTCGATTTTACTGGTGCCCAAAATGGGGTGAGGCTTACAAGGTAGCGCCAATAACCACGCATAAACAACCGCCTCGATAGAGTCTGTACCCACAGCTTCCGCCACTGCGCGCAACGCATTAACCACCGCATTCTCTTGAGCCGTCTCTGGAGCAAACAACTTCCCTCCGCCCAAGCAAGACCATAACATTGGGCGCATATTCAACGCCTGCGCCTGATCGAAGCTCCCGTCACTTAAGGCGGTCATATTCAGCGGTGAAAACTCAACTTGATTCGTCACCAACGCATCAGGCAATGCAGACTGCAAGCAAGCAACCTGATCCGGCGTAAAGTTGGACACACCAAAGTTTAATACTTTCCCGTCACGCTTTAATTGTGAAAAGGTATCGGCAACCTCTGCAATATCCATTAAGAAGTCGGGGCGATGCAGTAACAATAGATCGATACGATCCGTTTGTAAGTCACGCAACGATGCCTCTACCGACGCAAGGGTATAAGCCTTACTGAAGTCGTAGTGGTTAACCGCTTGCGCGCCAAGCTCGCCAAAGCCCATCGGACGAATACCGCACTTGGTAATAATCTGTAACTGATCACGCACCGCTGGCTTAATAGCCAAGGCCTCACCAAAAATGGCTTCGCTGCGGTAAACCATTGCATGGTCCATACTGGTCACACCCAGCTCTACCGATTGCTCAACAAAGGCCAGTATCTGCTGCGGGGTGTAGCCCCAGTTTTTCAATCGCCAAAAGCCCAAAACCAACGGCGAGAGTGATAACGTAGACATAGTGAATCCTATAAAATGAAAAAAGGCAGCGAATGCTGCCTTTAATTAAGGGTAAGGTAAAGGTATTAACGATTTGGGTTTATGGTGAGGTGCCACCGTCGATCGTGAGCGTATTACCCAAGAACTGAACCCAGATGTAGTCAGTCAGCTGCATAGCGCAATCCCCTGCAGGCTCACACGCAGGCATAAGCGTACCCGAAACGCCATCTCGAATGATAACCATCATCTCGTTGTAGCTACCGGAATAGTCAGTAAGTGCCCGTGGCGAAAGACCAACCTTTGTACCGTCATCCTCATGACAAGCTGAACAGCCATTCTGGGCGTCTGTGTACAAGGCTAGCCCAGCCGCAACGCGGTCATCTATTTCTTGCTGTGTGGGCCCCGTTGATGAACCCGGCGCAGACAACATCGGATCGACAAAGGTGCCGTTTTCATAGGTCCAGCTACGCAAGTATTCACTCACCGCATCAGCGCAGACTGAATCGCAAGTGCCCGGAGCGGTGTTTGGCATGCTTTCAGCAATAAACTCATTTAACGACCAATACTGAGTTCCACCCAAGCTATACATATCTCGGCCGTTGCGGATAAGGTATTGGCCATCCATCAAGGCCACCCCATCATTACCACCAAAGTCACCGTGACAACTAACGCACTGCTCGTCATACAAGCCCTTACCTACTGCAGCTAATTCTAGATCAACTGAGCCTTGGAAGTTGTTAGGCGCGGCAAACTGATCGGTCCACTTTTTATAGAAATAATGCTGAATATTTTCTTGGCAGGAAAAATTACAAACCGTTTTATTTTGCGGTGGCATTTCATTCACAGAGCGACTTGCAAGCTTGTCAAAGTCAACTGCAGCAGGCGTAGCATAAACGCGATGCAATATAGCGGTAGAGCCCAATACACCGGTTGTCAGGCCATCATCACCATGACAACCAACGCAGTGCGTCTGATACAACCCCTCTCCAGCCTCAGCTTTTTGCGCATCAAAAGGAATATTCTCTAAAGGCGGGGTTGGCGTGCTCGCCGTTACAGCAATATCTTTTCCGCAACCCGTTACGAATATTGCCGAAGCTAAAAGCGCGCTAACCGCTATTAAATGTTTAAAAACCATAATTACTCCGGAAATCTTGAATTCTGTCATTTTATGCCCTTGTCAATGAGTGGACATCTATTGATTATAGCGATGTATTTTAGCCAGATTAAATAAAGAATGGGACAACAACATCACAAATGCACGGTTTCTCCCACTCAGCAGCACGCTTTCAATCCTAGCGGATCCTTAGTGCTGCGAACGATGCATTCGTTACACTTTCTTGGCACCAAAATCAGCAATCGCCGCTATAATCCATAAATGATGGATTTGTTCGTCATATTTTTCCAGTTTGAGCTATGTTTAAAAGCATGACAACACCCAATACACTTAAGATCCGGCAACTTATCGCCGAGGCCACTCGACAGGACGCAAAAGACAACTGTCTTGCCGCCTTCGCAGCTGCCCAACTGCCGCACCTTCATCACACTATAAAGCTCCCAAGTGACTCCCCCAAAGCCGTCTTAACGCAATTTATCACCCAATATATTGAGCACGTACCCAACTTTTTAGAAGCGTTAACCGCGTTAATGCAAGAAGCCGAATTCTACGAGCAAGGCCAAGTCTTTATGACCATTGCCGAAGAGTTTTTCATCTCTCCACCAGAACTCGTCAAAGAGCATACGGGCCTTGTAGCGCTATTGGATGAGGCCTACCTATCGCATCGCCTGATTGAAGAAGTCAATGATCGCATTCAGCTCGCTTGCGGCACGCCCTTGTCGCCAATGGACATGAGCTTATCGAATATTGTTGTTCATTCGCTGCTCGGTGAAGAGTTTGCCAATCAACTTGATCTCGCCGTCCACTACGCAATAGAAGCACTATTTAACCAAGAAGGGGCGCTCAACTCACCAAACTGTTCTCGCTATTTACGTCAACACCGGGACAATCGCTGGGCTGATGTTCTCCAAAAATGGCCCTGCTTGGCCGGCGATGCCAGCATATCGCTAGACGTGGAAGGCTGGTTCTGCGGCTAAACTAAATATCTCGCGTACAAAAAAAGGCTTCTGATTAGAAGCCTTTTTTATGATGTGACCGATGACTTTATGGCAGAACGATTACGAAGGTAAGTGACCGTGCTCTTCAAGTTGCGCCTCAATTTCAACGACACTGGTATGGCGCACATCCATCGCATGTACCAAGTAAATCACGTGCTCGGCAATGTTGCGGGCATGATCGCCAATTCGCTCTAACGAACGTAGCGCCCAGATAATATTCATCACCCGTGTAATCGAGCGAGGATCTTCCATCATATAAGTCATTAGCTCGCGCATAGCCGAACCGTAATCGCGATCGACTAAAGTATCGCCCTTCACGACTTTCATTGCGGTTTGAACATCGTAGCGCGCGAAGGCATCCAGCGATTGATTCACTAGCGTTTGAACACTATTCGCAATATTGCGCAGTTCGACAAAACCCCGAGGTGAAATAGCACCGCCGGCCTCATTAAGAGCAATGGCCATGCGTGCAATTTTATCCGCCTCGTCACCCATTCGCTCCAAATCGCGATTCGCTTTCGTCACCATTAGAACCAAACGCAAGTCGGAAGCCGCAGGCTGTCGACGCGCCAATACCAACGTGCACTCTTCGTCGAGCGCCACTTCGCGACGGTCGATTTCTTCTTCGGTCCGCAGTACTTTTTCGGCTAATTCGCTATCGGCCGTCTCGATGGCGCGCACAGCATCGGCAACTTGCTCTTCAACCAAGCCCCCCATCTCCAACAAATGCTCGCGCAAATGCTCTAAATCAACATTGAACTGACGGGAAATATGCTGGCCGATGTGTAAGTTTTCCATGAATCTACCTGAATAACGTCGATGAAATTTAGTTTAGAAAAATAATGCTGTTAGCAGCACAAAGCAAGAGGTTTCAACCCGCAGGCACAAGCCGCTAGCTTGGCATTGAACTAGCCAAAACGGCCGGTTATATAAGATTCTGTCAACTCGTGATCCGGGTTAGTGAAAACTTTTTCAGTCTCGTTCACCTCAATCAAACGCCCCAAATGAAAATAAGCCGTACGGTGAGAAACGCGCGCGGCTTGTTGCATGGAGTGCGTGACGATGGCAATTGTAAAGTTCTGGCTTAACTCAGCAATTAACTCTTCAATTTTAGCCGTTGCGATCGGATCCAATGCGGAGCAAGGCTCATCCATTAAGATCACTTCTGGGCTTACCGCTATCGTGCGCGCAATACACAAACGCTGCTGCTGCCCGCCCGACAAACCGGTACCCGGTGACGCCAAGCGATCCTTAACTTCTTCCCACAAGCCTGCACGGCGCAAGCTCGACTCAACAATTTCGTCCAGATCAGTACGGCGGTTAACCAAGCCATGAATACGCGGACCATAAGCGACATTGTCGTAAATAGATTTAGGGAATGGATTGGGTTTTTGAAAAACCATGCCTACCCGCGCCCGAAGAGGCACAACATCTAGTTTACTGTCGTAAATATCCATGCCGTCAAGCTGAATACTGCCACTAACACGACAGATATCTATCGTATCGTTCATGCGGTTCATACAACGTAAAAACGTCGACTTACCGCAACCAGAAGGGCCAATTAAAGCCACTACTTGGTTCTCGGCAATATCAAGGTTTACATCATAAACGGCTTGCTTTTCATCGTAATGCACGCAAACGTCACGCATAGAAAGCTTGGCATTGTCGGCCAGCGGTTTACCTACAGTTTTTGTAACGCTTTCAGCAATTTCGGAAGGCGATCGTTTTGGTTTCATTGCGTTCGATTCTTTAGCAGTTGTCTTTTGTGTCTTGAACTTCGGCCGAGCAGTCGCTTTTCCGGCCGGGTTCGCCTGAGGTTCAATACATGTTGGCTCGATAACGGATTCTTGCATTTTATTACACCTTTATGACAAGAAGCACCCCCGTCGAACAAAAGATATTACCCGCGGGGTGCAAGTTAATTAAGCGTGTATTTACCAGCGACGCTCTAAGCGTTTACGTAGCAAAACAGCAAGGGCATTCATCAGCATTAGGAACATTAATAGCACCATAATCGCCGCCGACGTTTTTTCGAAAAAACCGCGCTCGGGGCTGTCGGACCACAAGAAAATTTGCACCGGCATTACCGTAGCAGAGTCTGTTACCCCACCGGGTAAGTCCATAATAAAAGCGACCATACCAATCATCAGCAATGGTGCCGTCTCGCCCAACGCTTGGGCCATACCAATAATGGTACCGGTTAGCATGCCAGGCATCGCAAGGGGTAATACATGGTGCAAAATCATTTGCATTTTAGAGGCGCCAATACCCAGGGCCGCCTCACGAATACTTGGCGGTACCGCCTTAATCGCCGCGCGGCTCGATATAATAATCGTCGGCAACGTCATTAGTGTTAAGACCATGCCGCCAACCAACGGGATGGAACGTGGCATTTCAAAAATATTGATAAAAATGGCCAACCCCAACAAACCAAAAATAATCGAAGGCACCGCCGCCAAATTGTTGATATTCACTTCAACAAAGTCTGTTAATCGGTTGCGCGGAGCATACTCTTCAAGGTAGATAGCCGCCGCCACGCCAACAGGGAACGATAATGCCAAGGTCACTAGCAGAGTAAATAAGCTGCCCAATACCGCGCCGCGAATACCCGCCATTTCAGGCTCACTAGAATCGCCATCGGTAAAGAAGCGTGTGTTGAAAATTGTTTTAATTTCGTCATTATCAATAAACGCCTGCACCCATTGCTGCTGCTGTTCCGTCATGCGCTCGGCGTAAGGTTCGCTCGATAAGCTCTTGTAGTAATTATCGACATCATCATCGGCAAGTACCCATAGGCGTTTAGTCGTGTTCAATAAACGAGGGTCTTCAGCCAGTAAGTCTCGCAGCTGATAATCAGCCCCAACGCTCACCATGCTATAAAGCGCACGCTTAGCGCGGCGGTCTTTAATACCCGGGAAGCGCTTATTTAAGGCGCGTTTAACAATCCCTGCATAATTGCCCGCCAATAGTTCGTCGGGGTTTTTCGCGTCGTATACCTCAAGGACATCGGCATCGAACTCGATATCCAAGGCAATTTCAGTGCGTTGAAAGCCGCCCAGGCCACCACCAAATATTTCGATGAACAGCACCAATAGCGCCGACAATCCAAATGAAATAGATGCGATACCAAAGGCTTTAAAACGCTTTTCCGCGGCATAGCGCTTCGCAAGACTTTTTTGTACCAGTTCGGCTTGTTTAGATAAAGGCTTAGTCATATTGCTCTCGATACTTCTTAACAATGTGCAGGGCAAAGTAATTTAGGCTGAGGGTGACAACAAATAGCATCAAACCCAAAGCAAAGGCTGCGAGTGTTTTAGGGCTATCAAATTCTTGATCCCCCACCAGCAACGTCACAATTTGCACGGTAACGGTGGTAACAGAATCTAAAGGGTTAAGCGTAAGCTTCGCCGCTAGGCCGGCAGCCATCACCACAATCATGGTTTCACCAATGGCACGCGAGGCCGCCAATAAAACGCCCCCAACAATACCCGGTAATGCCGCAGGAATAACCACTTGCTTAATCACTTCCGATTTAGTCGACCCCAAAGCCAAAGCGCCATCGCGCAAAGATTGTGGGACCGCATTAATCACATCGTCAGACAGCGACGATACAAAAGGAATAATCATCACGCCCATCACAAGGCCTGCTGCCAAAGCACTTTCAGAGCTAATAACAATCCACTGCTCTAACCCTAAATCAAATCCAAGGTCGCGAATAAAAGGCGCTACCGTTAAGGCCGCAAAAAAGCCGTAAACCACGGTCGGAATACCAGCCAATACTTCTAGCATGGGCTTGATGATGTCGCGCGTGCGGCCGCTGGCATATTCCGATAAGAAAATAGCCGACATCAAGCCGCAAGGCACAGCGATAATCATCGCGATGGCTGCAATTAATAAGGTACCCGTAAACAGTGGGATCGCACCAAAGCTACCCGAACTGCCTTGCTGGTCATCGCGGATAGCCATTTGTGGGCTCCACTCCAAACCAAACAAAAATTCGGTTATCGGCACTTGCGAAAAAAAGCGAAGCGATTCAAATAATACCGAAACAACAATGCCTACCGTCGTCAAAATCGCCAAGCTTGAGCACAAAAACAAAAAACCCTGGAAGGCCTTTTCGACTTTAAAGCGCGCTTTTAACTGCGGCTTAATTTGAGCCCAAATAAACAGAGAGCCTAACAACGCGCAAACTAAAACCGTACCAGTAACGGCCCACCGGCTGGTTGCCTGCAACGATTTAAGGCGCTCGG
>NZ_CEXWTU010000239.1:0-7288 GCF_982758155.1 Marinagarivorans sp.
GAGAAAACAGGCGCCCTCGTCTAATTGGACAAACTATTATTGCCCCGCCCCTAACAGGAGTACTGTATTTTGAATAAACAACTATCGCTCGCTATTTCTACCCTCTGCTTAGGTTTAGGTTTTGGCTTAAACGCGCCTATCAGCCACGCTGTTGATAATGGCAGCCAAACAAATGCTAAATTCCGTATTAACTATGCCGGTTATTTACCGCAAGCCAATAAAACGGCTTTGTATTTAAGTAATAATAATGGCTCGATTAACTGGCAAGTGTCCGGCACGCAGTGTAGCGGTACAGAAGATACTTATATTAATAACGATGTAAGTTCGGGCGATAGCTTCTATCAGATTGATTTTTCTGATTGTGTCGAAGAGGGGCAGGGGCTGCGTTTAGTGGTGGGTTCCGATCAGTCTTCGCCTTTTAATATTAGTAACGATCCCTACGGCAATATTAAATACGAATTCTTTGACTATTTTAAAGATCACGAAGGTTCGGCGACGTTTAGTAATGCTAAAAATAATTGGTCGACGGGGCTTTCAATCAGTTTTGCCTACGTAAAAGATGCCGGCGATAACGGTGCTTACCCGACTAATACCGCTGAAGCCGCTTGGTCGCTGATTAATGTATTAGAATCCTATCCAGCGATAAATACTTATTACAGTAATCATTGGTCGGGTGCGCGAACGGTTTATCAGCAGTTGTTAATTTTAACGGAACAGTTTGATCATGTTTTTGATCACGGTGGGCCGTTAGCCATCGCTAAATTTCATACTAATGTGAATAACTCTTGGGCGGCTTGCGCGCCGCATTCTAGCGGTACCTGTATTTCAGAACCCGAAACGAAAGCAACATTTGCAGCTGCTCGAACGTTGGCTGCAATGGCGCGTTTACATAAAGATTACGCTTCTACAGCATTGGCTACAGCGGCTTATAATCGTGCAAAAACGGCATTAACTGCAGCGCAAAACGAACCGTTGGTGTGCAACCAGCAAAGTGCGTTTGGCGGTGAAGGGGGTATGTACCCGGATAATGATAACTACAGTCTTTTTCGTAACCCGAAGGTCGCGCGGGATAATTGTTTTCCCGATAAAGATAATACCACCGATGATGAATACGCCGCTCTGGTAGAAACCTATTTGGCCGCTGTTAAATTAGGCTTTACCGGTGATGCGACGACTTATCGTAGCCAGGTAGTTAATCATGCTCGCTTTGCCGAAGCCTCTTCTTTTTGGTGGGGGGCGGTTAGTATGGAGGGTAACTTATCACTGTTAACCCATGCGGCTTCGCACACGATTGATCTTTCTGGGCTTAAAGCGAATATCTTAAATAAAGCGGATGCCATTAAAGTTAATCAGGCGTTGGGCTACCCCGGTGTAACTTGGGACCCTGCCTCCAATAGGTGGAATAACGGCGATCAAGATAATGCCGATAATAATGTGCGCTGGGGCTCGCACCGCATGGCGTTAAATGATGCGCGTATCTTAATGGCGGCATCGGAAATTCAGAAAAGTGTGAATCAAACGGCAGCAGCAAATTATGCGCGCAGTGCCATTCAGGTGCTGGACCACATGAGTGGTATTAATGCGATGAATTTGGCGATGTTTACTGCGCCGGATTATCCGCAGTTTGAAAATGCCGTAGAGCGTACGCACGATGGTGCCAATAATTCTGATTCGTGGTCGGGCAAGTTGGTGCTTGGTCCTAATAATTGGACCAACGCCGACGATGGCGCAATGCCGGCCTTTAATAGTCAGCCGGGTTTAAAAATGTTTGCAGTTACAGGCACCGGTTGGTCATCTCGCGAGATTTCTATCGATGCTAATGCGGCGCTTGTTCCCGTTGCGTATTTTACGACCGAGATAGCGCCCGCTATTTTAGCGCTAGACCCGTTAGGTAATAGCACACTACCCGCCAACGCGCCTGCGGCAGCCTCGGGGTTTACGGCCCAGGCGACGGGTGCGAATACCATGACGTTAAGTTGGGTGGATAACGCCGGGGCGAATGATGATGCCGAGACGGGGTTTAACCTTTACCAAAACACGGTGAACACCAAACCCGCCAACCCAGCAACGAGCCGCCCTGCAAATGCGAGCGCTTGGTCGGTTGCTGGGTTGGCGGCACAAACCACCTATTATTTTTGGTTGGAAGCCTTTAATGCCAATGGCGCATCGCCCCTTGTGGCCACTAGCGCAACAACAGCTTCCCAGCCGGCGTTTACCAATTTACTGAGTAATGGCGATTTTAGTTTGGGCGCTGCTGGCTGGTTATGCACCACACCTTCGGGCACGGCAACGTGCAGTGTTGAAGGTGGCGAGTATGTGGTTAATATTCAAAGCGGCGGCTCGTCGGCTTGGCATATTCAGCCCAAACAAGAAGGCTTGAGTTTAAGCAGTGGTCAAACCTATACCTTTGCTTTTGATGCGCGCGCTACGGGTAGCCGGAATGCAGAAATTAAAGTTGAGCGCGCGGGTTCACCCTGGGAGGACTTTTCACAAACGGGGGCAGGGCAATCGCTTAATGGCAGCATGCAGCGTTTTAGCTACACCTTTAGTATGCCAATGTCGTTGAGCAATGCGCGCGTAGTAATGAATGTGGGTAACAGTAATAGCGATGTTGTTGTCGATAACCTTTGGTTGGTGGCTGGCGCTGTAGATCCTTGTGGCGGTGTTGTGGGTTGTAGTGGCGGCGAAGAGCCTATTCAGCATGAGATTGTTGTGAACATGGGCAGTAATGGTTCGGTTTCGCCGGGTACTGTTGATGTGGTTCAAGGGCAAGATCAAACCTTTATGATTACAGCCGATCCTGGCTACCATGTTTTGAATGTCGTCAAAAATGGTGTTGCTTTGGGTACGGTCACTTCTGTTTCGTTTATTAACGTTTCGGCGAGCCAAACCTTAGCGGTAACGTTTGAGCAAGACGCTGCAGTCACCCACACCATCGCAGTAAATGCGGGGGCAAACGGTGTTATTTCTCCGGCTTCTAGCGTTGTGAATGACGGCGATAGTGCAACTTTTAGCATTGTGCCAAACACAGGCTTTCATACGTTAAATGTGGTGAAAAACGGCGTATCACTGGGGACTGTTAATAGTGTGAGCTTCACTAATGTAACGGCTGATCAAACCCTGAGCGCCACCTTCGAGCAGGATGCGGCAGCCAACTATACGTTGACGGTTAGTGCGGGAGCTAACGGCAGTATTTCCCCCGCAACAGCCACGGTGGAGGAGGGGGCAAGTCAAGCATTTACCGTTGCGCCTAACTCGGGTTATCGCATAGCGGATGTCTTCGTGAACGGCCAATCGGTGGGGCAACCTGCGAGCTATACGTTTGAAAATATCACCAGCAATCAAACGATTGCCGCCACCTTCGAGGTTATACCTACCGGCGGTAGCGGCCCTTGCGCCAACTACTGCAGCAACCCGGTCACCGTGACCTCGGGGCAAAATAATGGCCTAGGCACGGGCGAAATTTGCCATGAAATTATTGGCTCCATTCAAGGGGGCGGATGTTATAACTTGAGCAGCCCGCGGCAGTTATCTGTGAATGGTGAGGTGATGTCGTGCAATAGTTGGAATGTGCCCGCCCCAGAAAACGGCGGGTATTGTGTGCAAGTTACGGCTGGCGGCGTGCCTTGGGCGGGTTACGCGCGCTGGTAGCATTTATTGCCGCTGTGATATCAAAGCCCCTTAAGCTGACTTGAGGGGCTTTTTTCGTTGGCTCGTACAATGCGGGGGCATGCAGTACAATGCGCGCCTCTATTCCTCTCCTACAAACCATCAGATTAAATGTATGCTAAATAACGATATTTTACGCCGTCTCCGTTACACCTTTGATTTCAGTGATACCCAAATGATTACGCTTTTCCAGCACGGCGGTGCCACTGTTACCCGTGAACAGGTCAGCAGCTGGTTGAAAAAAGAGGATGCTGAAGGTTTTGTAGCGTTGAATGATAAGCACTTAGCCACATTTTTAAATGGCTACATTATTGATAAGCGCGGTGCTCGGGAAGAAGAGCCGCCCAAGCCAGAGTCTAAGCTCAGCAATAATATGGTCATCATGAAGTTAAAAATCGCGCTTAATTTACGTGCCGATGATGTGCTTGAGCTATTAGCGCTGACCAACTTTAAAATCAGTAAGCACGAACTCAGCGCCTTTTTTCGCCGGGCGGGGCATAAACAATATCGTGAGTGTCTTGATCAAGTGCTGCGCAATTTCTTGCAAGGCCTGCAATTAAAGTATCACGACAAAGTGGAAGGCCGTACTTTTGATTGGGGTGAACACTAATTAAAAACGCCCCTTAATCGGGGTAAATTTTACCAAACGCTTCTAGCTGAATTAAATACAAGCGGGTATCAAATTCAAGTTGATGGTAGTTGGGTTGCATGTGGTGGCACAGGCGGTAAAACGCCTTGTTGTGCGCTTTTTCTTTTAGGTGGGCCAGTTCGTGTACCACTATCATATTTAAAAAGGGCTCGGGTGTTTTCTTAAAAACCGAGCCAATGCGAATCTCATTTTTACTTTTTAGCTTCCCGCCTTGCACGCGCGATACATAGCTGTGCAGGCCTAGGGCGTTGTGGATCACGTGTAGTTTGCTATCGTAAATAACCTTGCTCAGCGGGGCCGCTTTCTGCATATATTGGTTTTTAATATCGACCACGTATTGACGTAATTCGTTATCGTTAGCAATGCCATGTGGTTTGGGGTAGCGGCTGAGTAAGACTTCAGCTAGCCGGTTTTTATCCATCAAGGCTTGTACTTGGGAAATAACCGTTGGCGGGTAGTTGGCTAAATATTTTTGAATTGGCATAGCGCCACCTTAAGAATGTAAGGGGCGGGGCAATAATAGTTTGTCCAATTAGACGAAGGCGCCTGTTTTCTCAACAAGGCGCTCGAAGGGGCGCATGCCGGGACATGTAACGCTTTGAGCAACGCTGTTGAGGAAGCAGGAGGCAAGTATTATTGGATAAAGTATTTTTTCCTCGGCCCTAATGTAGATTTATTGGCTGGGTTATCGCGTTGGTTTTGAGAGGCCAGTGTGCAAGGTCTATTCAGCTGCCGTAAGTGGCGGGGCGCTATTGTAGCGTATTTGGGGTGTTTCTTGCGTGTATGGGTTTATTAAATTAAAGAGTCTATTGAATGAAAATTCTTGAAGTGAATAAGGTGCGTTACCGCAACCATGTGAAAAAAGTCATCGTGGCTTGTATTGTGTTTCTTGCGGTAGGCAGCTTGGGGTTGTCGCAGGCGTTAATTGCCTTATTCCCCGCCGAGCAAGGGTCGCATTTTCATTGGAATCTGATTGGTGTAGCCATTACCGCCTGCTCGCTTTTGTGGCTGCTAATAAAGGTAAGGCATCACGACTTTATGCTAGAAGTCACCTATGTGTGGGATCTTAAGCAGGCGTTGAATCAGGTGATTAGAAAGATGCGGCGGCTAAAGCTAGCGTGCGAGGATGGGGACGAGCAGGCAATGCAAGCCATGCAGTTTTATTTTGAAGGCTCGCGTCAGCTGGCGTACTTAGATGATAACGACCTAGGCTTGGAGGCGTTAAGCGAAGAGCAAAGCACGCTGGAGTTGCAAGCGCGAGAGGCTGGTGTGGTACTCGATGAAAAGCTTTATGACCCCAGCTACCTAAAGGGGGTGTAGGGGGCTGGCAGTTGGGCCGGAAATGTGCGGCCACCTTGCTGGCGAAGCCGGCCCAAAAAAACCGCTAGGGTATTGTCTTAGCGGTTGGTGTTGAATTTCTTAGTTAATTTGATTATAAGAATAGTAGATTAATAACCAAAGCTGCTTAAAACGAGTGCCTGTCCTGCATTATTGTGGCGGAAAAGACTGCCACTAAAAATTCACCAAAAACGTTGCCGCACATAGCGGCCTAGCTCCCAGCAATCAAAGCTCATCACTATTAAAGGGAATTCGAAATTGTTCAATAAAATATTTAGTATTTTCAAAAAGGAGATGGATCTTGATATTGAGGTACGTAAAGAAACGGATTGTAGTGAAATGGACATTGATGAATTGTTAGAGATGTCTAAGCACTGGAATGGGTATAAAAGAAATCTGCTGTTGCTGCACTAGGTTTATTGGGTGATCCAGTCGCTCTGCCGGCATTGATAGAACGGGTCAATGATTGGGTACCTAAAATACGTAATGTATCAAGGAATTCGATTCTGGAGATTGCAACAAAGAATAACGTGTTTGAATTTGTTGAAAATTTACCCTCCTTCTATAAGTTGAAATTGTGCACAAGAGATCAGCATGAAAAACTAATAGAGGCAATAGAAAGTTACGTAACAACTAGCGACAACTCAAATGTGGTTGTTAATGGACTTCGAAGCTCTAATCCACTTGTTGTTAGAGCGTGCATGGATTTGTGCATTAATTACAATTTATTGGATAAGTTGAGTTTATCGAAAATTGGATTATCTCATTCGGATCTAATTGTGAGATGCCGTGCAAGTGGATTAATGAGAGAGTTTCAAGGTGAGGCACAACAAGAATTATTGAATGTTGCTATATTGGATGGCTTTATGCCAATCAGGAGAGAGGCGCTGCAGATATTTATAGCCCTTGGCGCAAAAGATGAATTCGTAGCTCCTTACTTATTTGACAAGCATTTCTCTATAAGAGAAGTTGTAATAAAGCGTTTAGCTGATTCCGGCATTTCTGTATCTGAAGCCTATAAATGTGCACTGGACTCGAAGTCTGCGTTTACAATACGTTGTGGTGTATGGGGTCTTGGGGCTCTCGGCGAAGCTAGTAGCCTTGCAAAGATCGAGCATCTATTAACTAATCCATACTCTTCTGTTAGGAAACAAGCGGTAACAACACTTTCTAAGCTCAATCCCTCCGTTATATTAGATAAGATTAAAATACTGCTAAGTGATATATCGCCTTCAGTAGCTAAAGAAGCAGCTAGTGTAGCCCGAAAACTATCAGTTGCATTCTATTCTTCTGAACTGTTTAACCTAATCAAATGTTCATCATATAAGTATTGTTCCGCTTTGTGTAAGTGCGGCCTTACGCATCTAATAATCACCTAACTTAGGATTAATATATGACGTATACAGATGGCATTGCTATAGCTATAGCGATTATTAGTTTGGTCATAACGATCATTGGTGCATGGGTGTAGGGGCTGGCGAATTTAGGCCGCGGGGCCGGAACTAAGCCACTAGCTGGGCCGGAAAGGCCACCGCGCTGGAAAAGTCTAGGCCAAAAAAAACCGCTAGGGCATAGCCTTAGGGACGAGGAAACAATATTTCATCCAATAATACTTGATCTCGACCTCCTTAC